>JACRCG010000001.1 GCA_016219145.1 Deltaproteobacteria bacterium
GCGGATGCCATATACGACCAGGCCTACGCCGGACGCGTAGACCGGAGAGTTGACCACATCGACCAGTCCGCCGATATTCTGGGGCAGCCCCCTCCTGACCGGCAGGTTGAAAATCTGTTCGGCCAGTTCCGGCATCCCTTCCAGGATGCTGGTTCCGCCGGTTATGACGACGCCGGATGCAATCGAGTCTTCCAGCCCGGACTTGATGATCTCGCGGTTAACCAGCGAAAAAATCTCCTCTACACGCGGGCCGAGGATTTCACACAGTACATTGCGTGAGAGTTCGCGCGGTTTTCGGCCTCCGACGCTTGGAACTTCGATCTTGTCTTCTTTGCCGACCAGCGAGGAGAGGCAGCAGCCGAACTTCTGCTTGATCTTCTCAGCCTCTGCCATCGGGGTACGCAGGCCGACGGCAATATCGTTGGTAAGATGGTTGCCCCCCAGCGCCAGCACAGAAGTGTATTTTATGGCGCCTTCGGAAAATATTGCAATGTCGGTGGTTCCGCCGCCGATGTCAACCATGCAGACGCCCAGCTCCTTTTCGTCCTCTGACAACACCGCGTGGGACGATGCCAGCTGTTCCAGGACAATGTCGGCAACATCCAGTCCGGCCCGATTGCAGGACTTGACAATGTTCTGGGCGCTGGCAACTGCGCCGGTGACGATATGCACCTTGGCTTCCAGACGAACGCCGCTCATGCCGAGCGGTTCGCGGATGCCGTCCTGCTCGTCGATAATGAATTCCTGCGGCAGGATATGCAGCACCTCACGGTCCATCGGGATGTTGATTGCCTTGGCGGCATCAATCACCCGGCGTACATCCTCCTGAGAAACCTCGCGGTTCTTGATGGCGATGACGCCGTTGGAGTTCAACCCCTTGATATGTCCGCCGGCAATGCCTGCAAAAACCGATTTGATTTCGCAGCCGGCCATCAGTTCGGCTTCGTCGATGGCTTTCCTGATGGCGCCAACAGTGCTTTCTATGTTGATCACCACACCCTTGCGCAGTCCGCTGGACGGGCTGGTTCCGATGCCGACAATGTCAATGCCGTCCTCGGTGACGTTCCCTACAATGGCGCAGATCTTGGTAGTGCCTATGTCGAGGCCCACGATCAGATTTTCACGTTTTGTTGCTGACATACTCCCCCCTCGCAGCGGATAAAAATATTTGTTTCAGCTCTTCTTAACTATGATTTTGTCGCTGTAATCGAGATCAATGTACTGAAGCGCTTGGCGTTGACTCATCAGATCGCGGTAGATTCGGGAAAAACGCTCCACTTTTGCGGCGAACTCTCCTGAGCCTATCTTGACCGGAAGCGCTCCGGAAGCGGTGAACATGGTAAAACCGTAACCCTTATCGTAATGAATCTCGGACACATCCGCAAGGATAAATGCTCCCTTTTCACGCAATATCTTCAGTAGTTCGCAGGTTGTCTTGAGCGCTTGTCTGGTCCCTTTCGGATCACTTCCCAGCTCTTCTTCGCTAAAACCGGTTATGACCGGATAGTCCAGCTTGTCTCCCTGATTAAGCACCTTGAAAACGTTGGCGTTTTTATCAAGATAATAGATGTAGCCCATATTGACGATTGCCAGCGGCTCGCGCTCGGTGACTGCTATTGAGATGCCGTCAGGGAAATAGCGATTGATGCGCACGGTCTCGACCCAGGGGTTTTGCAGGATATGTTCGCCCATACGCTTCAGGTTCATCCGTAGCAGATCCTTGCCCGGTTCGACCCCGGCAAGCCCCAGAATCTCTTCACGTGAAAGCCGCTTGGCGCTGGAAACCTCGATGTTCTTGAGCTTGAAAAAAGTGGTTGAACCGAGTACGCGATAGACTCCATACATAATTCCGACGGTCAGCACGCTCACAAGCAGTCCGGCTGCAATTTTCCCCAGCGGTCGCAGGTATTTCTTCAGGTCCAGCGGTTTACGCTGAATCTTGACCTTGTTGGGCGCCACTTTCCGGCGCTGGTATGAGGAATTTGCAAAATCCCGCATGTTGTCAGCTCGCCTTGATTGAGAGAGATGCTGATTCTATGATGCGTGAAACCAGCTCATTAAAAGAAAGTCCGGCCCCTTTGGCTGCGATCTCCGGCAACAGGGACAGGGCTGTCATTCCGGGCAGAGTGTTGACCTCCAGCACATAACAGTCACCCGCGTCAGTCACCAGCAGGTCAACCCGGCTATACCCCTTGCAACCCAGGGCGCGATGGGCTTCCAGGCCGATTTGTTGGGCCTTCTCGTAAAGGGCAGGTTCCAGCCGCGCCGGAAAGATATGTTCAGCCATGCCATCAGTATATTTGGCTTCAAAGTCGTAAAATTCGTTTTTTGGAACGATCTCAATCGCACCGACTGGACGGTCATCCAGAATTCCGACCTGAACTTCCTGCCCCTTGATGTACTGCTCGACAAGGACTTCGTCATCATATCTGAAAGCCAGCTCCAGCGCCGCTTCCAGCTCGTTTTCCTGCTTGACGATCGTAACGCCGACCGATGAACCTTCCTGCACCGGCTTGACTACCAGCGGCAGGGCAAACGGCAGATCTTCAAGACGGACCACTTCTCCTTGACGGAAACAGCAAAATGGCGCAGTCAGAATGCCGCTGGCGGCAAAGGCCTGCTTGCTGTAGAGCTTGTGCATGGCCAGTGCGCTGGCCAGAACACCTGATCCGGTGTACGGAATCTGCATCAATTCAAGCAGCCCCTGTACGCAGCCGTCTTCGCCATAACGGCCATGCAGGGCGATAAAGGCTGTCTGAATCTGTTCACGCTTCAGTACTTCTGCCAGGTCCCGTCCGACGTCGATTGCCACGGCCTGGAATCCTTGCGATTGTAGCGCGTTATATACTGCGGCGCCGCTTTTCAGAGATACGTCTCGTTCGGCCGAGAGACCTCCCATCAGTACGCCGATTTTATTGGATGTAATATTTTTCATGTTTATTCCTCGCCCACTATACGCACTTCTTCTTCCAGCGCAACACCGGATGTTGATAATACGGATCTTTTCACCAGCTGCGACAGTTCAAAGAAATCGTCTGCGGTTGCAGCGCCGGTATTCACAAGGAAATTGCTGTGTATCTCGGATACTTGTGCTCCGCCAACCCTGATGCCGCGCATTCCAGCCGCATCAATCAATCTCCAGGCCGCCTGTCCGGACGGATTTTTGAAGAATGAACCGGCACTCGGGAAGCCGACGTTGTGTTTCGAGCGCCGCAGCTCAAGATCCTTGCGTATCTCTTCCTCGGTATGCTGCGCTTCGCGCTTATCAAGCCTGAAAACAGCCGCCATTACAAGATCGCCCGCCAGAAGGTCGAGACGGCGATAGCCGTAATCCAGCTCACTGATGCAGAAATCCAGGATTTCTCCGTCACGCAGCAGGGTCAGGCATTCTGTTCGTTCCAGAACTCCCTGCCCATAAGCTCCGGCGTTCATTTTGATCGCGCCGCCGACGGTGCCGGGGATGCCGGAAATAAAACCGATACCACCCAAACCCAGCTCCTGGGCAAAGCGAACTACCGTTAAGTTCTCAGCCCCCGCCTCGGCTCTGATGTAGGCTCCATCCCCTTCAAGGGTAGGGTAGGGGTGGGGATGGGGTACGATCTCAATCCGGTTGAAGCGCTCCAGCGATATGACGGCGCCACGAATTCCCTTATCCCGCACCAGCAGGTTGTAGCCCCGGCCGATAGCCAGCCAGGGTATGTGTTGCTCATTCAATTCTCCCAACACTGTTTTCAGATCATCCGCATCTTCCGGTACGGCGAACAGATCAGCCGGACCGCCAACCTTGAGCGAGGTGTGCAGGCTCATCGGCTCGTTGTACAGTAGCCGCCCGCGTATGTTCATGCTCAAACGGGTCAGTGTGATTCCTCCAGCAGGCGAACCAGCGCTTCGCCCTGCTGCCAGATATTTCCGGCTCCCAGAGTGATGACGATGTCACCCTCTTTAACCACGCCGGCAAGGTGCTCCGGGATCAGTTCGCGATCGGCAATATGGGTCACATCCTTCTGGCCGTGCCTGCGCACCTCATGGGCCAGCCGCTCGGCGGTCGCCCCCTTGATCGGCTGTTCACCGGCGGCATACACGTCGGTCAGGATCAGCAGGTCGGCATCATAGAAGGCGGTCACAAATTCGTCGAACAGTTCATGAGTGCGGGTGTAGCGGTGTGGCTGGAAAGCTGCCACGATACGTCGCTCCGGCCAGCCTTGCCGCGCCGCTGCCAGCGTTGCCCTGATTTCAACCGGGTGATGGCCGTAATCGTCCACTACCATGATCCCCTTCGGCTGTCCCTTGACCGTAAAGCGCCGCCCGACGCCGCTGAACGCCGCAAAGCCTTCCTGGATGGCGGTAAACGGCACGTCCAGCTCAAGTGCAACGGCAATACAGGCCATGGCGTTCAGAACATTGTGTGGTCCCGGCATCGGAAAGGAAATTTCGCCCAGCCGGTAGCCCTTGTAATGAGCGACAAAAGAGGTCTGAAAACCGTCGTGTTTGACGTGGGTGGCGCGGATATCGGCCTGGGCCGAGAGCCCGTAGGTCATATAGCGTTTCTTGACACGCGGCAGAATCTCGCGGATGTTTTTATCATCCAGACAGAGAACTGCCATGCCGTAAAACGGCACCTTGTTGATGAATTCGACAAAAGTATCCTTGATCTCTTCAATCCCGGAATAGTGATCGAGATGATCGGCATCGATATTGGTTACCACCGCTATGGTAGGGGAGAGGAGCAGGAAGGAACCGTCCGATTCGTCCGCTTCGGCCAGCAGAAATTTGCCCTGGCCCAAGCGGGCATTGGTGCCAATGGCATTCAGTTTACCGCCGATGACAATGGTCGGATCAATGCCGGCATGTCCGAGTATGGCGGCTGCCATCGAAGTTGTGGTGGTCTTGCCGTGCGTGCCAGCGATGGCGATGCCGTACTTCATCCGCATCAGTTCGGCCAGCATTTCGGCACGGGGAATGACCGGCACGTGCAGTTTCTTGGCCTCGATCACTTCCGGATTGTCGTCATGCACGGCGGAGGAAATTACCACCACGTCCACATTCTTCAGATTCTCGGCCGTGTGCCCGATACCAATTTCAGCACCCAGGCTGCTCAGTCGCTCGGTTGTTTCGGAACCGCGCAGGTCGGAACCGGAAACCTTGTAGCCCAGATTGAGCAGCACCTCGGCAATGCCGCTCATGCCGATGCCGCCGATACCGACGAAGTGGATTTTATCTATGTTTCCGTACACTGTTGCTCCCTTCGGTCGCAGGTTAAGGAGTTAGTTCGCTGCGCTCACAGACAGAGGTAGAGAAATGTCATCTCATACCTTTACCTCTTTCTCTATCTGTTTTTTTGTCATCTCATCCACAATAATCCTGGCGGCATCAAGGCGAGCCAGACAGTAAGCCGCTTCGCCTGTTCTGTGTACGAGATCGGGGTCTTGCGCCAGAGTGGATATGGTCTCCGCCAGGCTTTTTCCCGTCAACTCGCCCTCCAGCATCATGAAGCAGGCATCTTTTTTTAGCAGCGCCTCGGCGTTCCGGCGCTGGTGATCATCCGCTGCATGTGGGAAGGGGATAAACAGACAGGTCTTCCCGCAGGCACAGATTTCGGCAATTGTGGTGGCCCCCGCCCGGCAGATGATCAGATCGGCCTGGGCATATTCCGACGCCATATTGCTGATGAACGGAGTTACGCGTGCCTCCACTCCAGCCTCAAGATAGCCTGCCGTAACAGCCTCATAATCATTTTCGCCGGTCTGGTGGACGATATCCAGTTTGATCCTGCTCAGTTTCAAAAACGGGAGCGCCGCCAGCATCGCCATATTGATGGCATGCGCTCCCTGGCTGCCGCCGAAGATGAACAGGTGAAACACCCCATCCCCACCCCGACCCTCCCCTTGAAGGGGAGGGAGTTTTCCTCCCTCTTTCGACAAAGGGGGTATCGAGGGAGGATTTTGCTCCAGCATCTCCAGCATTTCCAGGATCTGCCGTCTCAGCGGATTGCCGGTCAGCAGCGTTGTCTCTTCCGGAAAATATCGGGCTGATTCCTCCAGTGTTATAAAAACCCGGTTTGCAAACCTGCCCAGCAGGCGGTTGGTCTGGCCGGGAATGGCGTTCTGCTCATGAATAAAGCGCGGAATCTGCATGCCTCTTGCAGCCAACACCATCGGCAGTGAGGCATAGCCGCCGACACCCAGCACCATGTCGGGCCGGAAGCTCTTCAATATCTTCCTTGACTGGGCGTAGCCGTAGAGCATCATGGCCGCTCCCTTGATCTGACTTAACCCGCCCTTGCCGCGAATCCCGGCAGCAGATATCAACTCCAGCCGGTATCCGGCCGCCGGTACGGCCCGCGCTTCAATGCCGCGCTCGGTGCCGACAAACAGCACCTGATTGGCCTTGTCGCGGGCAAGAAACTCCTCTGCTACCGCAATGCCCGGAAACAGGTGCCCTCCTGTGCCGCCTCCGGCAATAATGAGCTTCATTTTTCCTCCTTGAGACTGATGGACGAAATTTTAAGCCCGGATGAAATATTCAGCAGAATTCCGACCGCGAACAGGCTGATTACCAGCGAACTGCCGCCATAACTGATGAAGGGCAGCGCCAGCCCTTTGGTCGGAAGCAAGCCGGTGACGACCCCCATGTTGACCGACGCCTGTATGCCGAACAGTACAGCTATTCCGAGCGCCAGAAAGCGACCGAAGATGTCCGGCGCCGCTACGGCGATGCGCATGGCCCTTTGCACCAGCAGAAAAAACATGATGATGATTACAACCACCCCGATAAATCCCAGTACCTCGCCAATCACTGACAGTATAAAGTCCGTGTGGGCTTCGGGCAGGTAGAACAGCTTCTGCTTGCCTTCGCCCAGCCCCTGCCCGAATAAGCCGCCGGTACCGAGCGCCAGCCAGGATTGTATGATCTGGAAGCCGCTGTTCTGCGGGTCCTGCCACGGGTCCAGAAATGCCAGAATACGTCGTTTACGATAGGCAACATTCATCACCAGAAAGTACAGAAAGGGCAGCGACATCAGAAAAATCGAGATGATATAGACCAGTCGCGTGCCGGCGGCAAACAGCATGATTATTGCGACAGCCGCCAGTGTAAGAGCAGCACCCATGTCCGGCTGTTTAAGCAGAAGTCCCAGGAGGATGACCAAAATCAGCATATAAGAGACGAATCCGGCACCCAGCTCCTTGATCTTGTCCTGCTTTCTGTCCAGCGAATAGGCCATGTACATGATCAGGGCAATCTTGGCAACCTCGGATGGCTGCAGGTTGAAGCCGGGCAGTCTGATCCAGCGCGAAGCGCCGCCGGCGCTGCCGCCGATCCCGGGAATCAGGACCATCACCAGCAGAACCAGGCATCCCAGGAGGATCGGGACAGCCAGCTTGCGCCAGAACTGATAATTGATTCGCATGGCGCACAACATGACGCTAAAGCCGATCAAGGCAAATATCCCCTGTCGTTTCAGGAAGAAAAAACCGTCGTGAAAACGTTTGGCGGCCATGACAGACGAAGCCGAATAGACCATGACCACCCCGAAACAGGTCAGGGCAATGGCCATCAGCATGATCACCAGATCGTATTCTTCCAGTTTTTTCAGCATCAGTTTCATGGTTGTTCCGTAGGGGCGAATCTTGTATTCGCCCGCCTTTTGGGCAATCACAAGGATTGCCCCTACAATGCCTTTACCGCCGCGATAAATCTCTGTGCCCGTTCCTCATAATCCCTGAACATGTCAAAACTGGAACAGGCCGGCGACATCAGCACGGTTCCGCCCGGCTCTGTTATCTCTGCCGCCAGCTGCACCGCTTCTTCCAGAGTGGCGGCCCGGCGCGTGTCGGTCAACTGTCCCAATTCCAGCTCCATTCTTTGAGCAGCCTCGCCGATCAGGATCAGATGCCGCACCCTTTCACGCACCAGAGCTTCCAGCGGGGCGTAAGAGCCCCCCTTGTCCTTGCCGCCTGCGATCAGGGTGATATTCTCGAAGCTTTCCAGCGCTTTCTCGACACTGCCGACATTGGTGGCTTTGCTGTCTTCGTACCAGCTGACGCCGTTCACCTCGCGCACAAATTCCATACGGTGGTGCAGTGCATCAAAGCAGAGTACGGTTTCAAAGGAGTCGTCAGCGCGGCAGCCGAGCAGGAGGGCGCAGGCCAGGGCAGCCATGATGTTCTCCAGATTATGTACCCCCTGCAGACGGATGGCGGCGGTCGGAAAGCACTCTTCGCGTCTGTTGTGACGGTAGGTGATCACACCGTCATGGTAATAAATCCCCTCTTGCAGCTCCATTTTGCGGCTGAAGGGGAACAGCTGTGCCTTGAGATTCCGGGTCTGAGCCCAGACCAGCTGGTCGTCGCGGTTTACTACGGCGAAATCATCCTCGGTCTGGTTTTCAAAGATGCGCATTTTTGCGGCGATGTACTCCTGATAGCTCTGGTAGCGATCAAGGTGGTCTTCACTCAGATTAAGAAGCGCGGCTACGGTCGGGCGGAAGGAGTTGATCCATTCCAGTTGGAACGAGCTGATCTCGGCTACCACCTGGTCCACAATCTGGTGTGATCCGGCCATTTCGATCAAGGGATTGCCGATGTTGCCGCCTACAAAAGTGTGGTAGCCGTTATGCTTGAAAATCGCGCCCAGCAGGGTGGTCGTGGTAGTTTTGCCGTTGGTGCCGGTAATGGCCGCCAGCGGAACATCTATAAAACGGGACGCCAGCTCGATCTCGCTGATGATCTCTATTCCGGATTGTTGCGCGGCAACCAGCTGCGGCAGATCCATCGGCACACCGGGAGAGACCACGATCAGATCGCTGGCCAGAAATGTGGCTGGATTGTGCTGCTCCAGCTCCAGTGTGATTTCCATACCGGTCAGATCGGACAGCGGCCCGGCCAGTTCGCTTTGGCTTCGCATGTCAGTGACCGTGACCTGTGCACCCTTGGAAGCCAGAAAGCGGGCGCAGGCCACGCCTGTTTTTGCCAGACCGACGACCAGGATTTTTTTGTTGGCAACTTCCATTAGACGATGTCCTTAAAACTGAAACTGCAGCCCGATCTTGTCCCCGTTGCTGTAGATAATCTTGCCGGTGAACTCGCCCGGAATCAACAGCGAGTCGTTACCGATCATAAGGCTGCATGGAGCGCCGTTTGTTATGTCAATTTGCGGCTTGCTGAGCAGTACGATCGATGCGCCTGTGTTGGAGATGTTATCCAGAATCCCCTTGTATTTCTTATCGCCGCACACCAGGAAACAGTTGTTGAGGCAATCGACCCGTTCGCTTTTTCTCTTGTCAGACATGGCATACCTCCCGAAAATATATTTTCATCCGGAAGTCTGTTGCTTCCGGTCTCGTCGTTCCTACCTCATCTTTAACGTCGAAATCGCCACCAGAGCCAGGATGATCGAAATAATCCAGAATCTGACAATGATCTTTGGTTCAGCCACCCCCTTCAGCTCAAAGTGATGGTGAATCGGCGCCATGCGAAAAATGCGCTTGCCCCTGAATTTGTAAGATCCGACCTGAAAAATGACCGACAGCGCCTCTACCACAAAAACACCGCCAACGATCACCAGCAGAATTTCCTGTTTGGTCAGCACGGCTATGGTTCCCAATGTCCCCCCCAGCGAAAGTGAGCCTACGTCGCCCATGAAAACATCGGCCGGGTATGAGTTGTACCAGAGGAAACCCAGCCCGGCTCCGACCATGGCGCCGCATACGATGGCCAGTTCGCCCGCGCCTACTACGCGCGGTATCTGCAGGTAGGCTGACAGGGTAGCATGTCCGGCAATGTAGGAAAAGAGCATGTAGGTGGCGGCGTTTATCGCCACCGGGCCGATTGCCAGACCATCCAGTCCGTCGGTCAGATTGACGGCGTTGCTGGCGCCAACGATAACCAGGGTTGCAAAGGGGATGAACCAGATCCAGAGATCGGGGTGAAAATTCTTGAAAAATGGAAAAAACAGCTCTTCATTGAAGCCTGGCTTCAAGAACAGAAACACAGCCACAGCGCCCGCCATCAGCACTTGCCAGAACATTTTCTGCCGTGCCGAGAGCCCTTTCGGGCTTTTTTCCACGACTTTCTTGTAGTCGTCCACAAAGCCGATCAGGCCAAAACCGATGGTGATGAACAGGACCGTCCAGACATAATGGTTGCTGAGATCCGCCCACAACAATGTCGGAATTACTATGGCGGCCAGGATCATCACACCACCCATGGTGGGGGTGCCCTGCTTCTGGAGGTGCGATTCCGGGCCGTCAGTGCGGATCACCTGACGAGCCTGCATTGACTCCAGCTTGCGAATAATCCAGGGACCAAGCACGAAACAGACCACCAGAGCCGTAATCATGGCGTAGATGGTGCGAAATGTCAGATACTTGAATATGTTGAACAGCTTGACGTTGGTCGCCAGAGGATAAAAAATATGGTAGAGCATGGGCTATTCCTTTGTTTTGTCTGTTGCCAGCTGCTTGAGCTCTGTTATCACATTCTCCATGGCCATACCGCGTGAACCCTTGATCAAAAGCATATCATCCGGGCGCAGCGAACGGTGCAGAAGTTCCGCAATCTCGCTGTGTCTGGCGCAGGAGAATATCGCTTCGGGGGGCATGCCAGCCAGTCTGGCCCCTTCGGTTGCGTGAATGTTCATCAGTTTGCCCAGCAGATAGATTCTGTCGGCGTTTCTTGCGGCTACTGCTCCCACTCCGCGATGCGCTTCGGCCGCATGTTCGCCCAATTCCAGCATGTCACCCAACACTACGATACGATGCCCTTCGGCGGCAATCTGAGACAAAGTCTCCAGGGCCGCCTTTGTGGATGCGGGGTTGGCATTGTAGCTGTCGTCTATGATCGTCACACCGTTGATTGTTTCCGGTTGGAAGCGCCCCTTGTAGGCAGAAAAAGTTTCCAGTCCGGCAGCTATGGTGGATAACTCTATCTTCTCCAGCAGGGCTGCTGTTGCCGCCAGAGCGTTGTACACGTTGTGCCGGCCGCAGACACGCAAATGCACTGATATTTCGCCTTTCGGCGTAATAATCTGGAGCCGTTGCCCAGTAAGCCCCAGAACTTCAATCTCTTTGGCACGGACTTCGCCGCGGCTGATGCCGAAGCTGATACGCCGGGCCGAGGAGTTTTGCGGCAGGGAGGCTACGCGCGGATCGTCGGCGTTAACGACAGCCAGGCCGCCGTCGCTGATACGGAGCAGAAGTTCTCCCTTGGCGAATGCCACCGCCTCCACACTTCCCATACTCTGAAGGTGCGCCGGAAGCGCGTTCAGCACGATTCCAACCCTTGGCTGTGCGATCTCGGCCAGACGGTCGATCTCGCCCGCTTCGCTCATGCCCATTTCCAGTACCGCCCAGTTATGCTCGTTGCGGAGTTGAAACAGCATCTGCGGCAGGCCGATCAGGTTGTTGAGATTGCCGGATGTCTTCAGGCCCGGCCCGCTCAACTCAAGAATTGTCGCCAACATCTCTTTGACCGTTGTTTTGCCGTTGCTGCCGGTCACTCCGATAACCGGAACATTAAAACGCCGCCGCCAGGCCGCTGCCAGGTCGCCCAGAGCCCGCAAGCTGTTTTTTACGGCGATGCAGGTAACAGATTCCGGAACGGTGTGGCTCTTGAGCCAGTTCTCCTCCGCCAGCACGGCGCTGATCCCCTTGCCGCCCAGGTCGGAAATGAACCTGTGGCCGTCGAAATGCTCGCCGCGCAGTGCTACGAAAAGCTCTCCGGGGCGTGCAGTGCGTGAGTCGGTGGATATGCCATCAACCTCGCCGGTAGCAGGGCCGATGATCCTCCCGCCGGTGGCGCTGGCAATTTCTTCGTAGGTCAGCATCACCTGGTAATCTCCTCAAAGGCGGCCGTCGCCTCTTCCCGGTCATCGAAATGCTGCTTGACTGTGCCGATGATCTGATAGTTCTCATGTCCTTTTCCGGCCAACAGCACTACGTCGCCCGGCTTTGCGAGGCCAATGGCGAGGCGTATCGCTTCACGGCGGCCAGCCAGTACAATGAATCCTTTTTCAGTAAAGCCGTTCACCAGTTCTTCAAGTTTGTACTCGCGGATGACCCCACCCCCACCCAGACCCACCCCCCGTGGGGGAGGGGGGGTTGAGAGGTGACCCACGCCCAGCGGGGGCGGGGCCGCTGGGGTTTGGCCCGC
>JACRCG010000061.1 GCA_016219145.1 Deltaproteobacteria bacterium
CATGAACAACACCCCAAAGGGGAGCTTGTGGCTTTGCAGGTCGTAAATACGCGTAGAGAGAGTCATTTCCCCGTATCTGCGGTTGCCGATGCCGGTCAGGACATCCAGATACGCTTCCTGTTTCAGCTTTTCATACTCCTGCAAGATCTGCAGCGAATTGGAATTATCGCTGAAAATTTCGACTGCCCCAATGATTGCGCCCTGATCATCTCTTACCGGAGATGTTCTGACAGAAACCGGGACGCGATGCCCCAGCTTGTGATGCAGAAACACGCTTGACTCTCGTGTCTTGCCATCCAGAATCGAGGCAGCCAGCGGGCAGCCGTTCAGGCAGAGTTCGCGCCCGGTGGCATCGATATGCCGCAGCAGGTTATCGGCGCAGCAACTGCCGGTTACTTCCTGTTTGGAGTAACCCGAGATGCGTTCGGCGGATGAATTCCAGAACGTGATGCGCCTGTCAAGGTCCACGAAGTAGACCCCGTCAAAGAGGCTGTCCAGAAGCCTGTCGCTTGAAAAATTATCCATTGATCCGTTGTCCCTGTTTCCCAAAGTTCTTTTCAAAGCAGACCGGACAAATACCGTGACTGAACTCGGCGTCGGAATGCTCCGAAATATAGTGCTCCATGTTCTGCCACGCCTCCTCATCATTGCGAATCTTTTTGCAGTACATGCAGATCGGAATAATCCCTTCCAGTTTCTTTACCTGGGAGAGGGCCGTCTCAAGATCAGTGGCGCGCTGATTCAGTTGTGCGGTTCGATCCGTCACCCTTTCTTCCAGTTCGGCATTAATCTGGCGCAGCTCTTCGACAAGCCTGCGATTATCCCGCAGCAGAAAGTTGTGCTCTACGGCCTTGGCAACAACCGCCTGAATCTCTTTACTGCTCCACGGTTTTGTCAGATAGAAAAAGATCTTGCCTTCATTGACCGCCTGAACCACCGCTCCTATATCGGCATAGCCGGTCAGGAGAATGCGGACGGCGTCCGGGTCGATCAGGCATGCTTCCGCCAGCAGTTCCGAGCCGGTTTTGCCGGGCATGCGCTGATCAGATACGATGACGGAAACATCATGCTTATTAAGGATTGTCAGAGCCTCATCCGCACTAGCGGCGCTTAAAACATGGTAGTCGCGGCGGAACAGATCAGCCAGGGAAGCGGTTATATCTTTCTCATCATCAACTACTAACAGAGTCGGCAGCTGCCGGGCTCGTGCCGCAAGTTCTGCTTGAGAATCTACTGAAGTTGAAAAACCGATACTGAGCGACATGAATACTCCACTCTATAATCAATAATTGTGTTTATGCGATGTCAACTACAAGTGTCTTTCCCATCAAGAACATCCCGCACCTTCCGTAGGATCTCTCTGGGAGAAGCGGGCTTGAGAATCAGGTGCACGTCATCATCCAGCGCCACTTTCTGCCGAATGGTGTCCGGCGCATATCCACTTGAAAAAATTGTCTTTATACCGGGCTGTATCATGCGAATCTGGTCGCTGGCCTCCTTGCCGTTCATCTTTGGCATGATCAGATCAAAGAGCAGCAGCTGAATCGGTTCGGCGCTTCCCTTGAACTTCTGCAACGCCTCCTCTCCGTCGTTTGCGGTGATGACCCGGTAGCCCGCTTCTGTCAGAACAGCTGTCAGGAACGTCCGTACCAGACATTCGTCCTCAGCCAACAGGATTGTTTCTGTACCCTTGGCAGCTGGCTGTTCCTGCCCGGAGACGGCTGGCAGTGCCGCTGTCTCTGTGAGCGGCAGATAGATTTTGAAAGTGGTACCGAGCCCAGGCTCGCTGTAAGCGGTGATGAAGCCGCCATGCTGATTGATGATGCCATATACTACCGCAAGCCCCAGCCCGGTCCCTTTTCCGACTTCCTTGGTGGTGAAGAACGGTTCAAAGATACGCTGCTGGGTTGTCTTGTCCATCCCGATGCCGCTGTCTGAAACGCACAGTAGTGCATATAAGCCGGGCTTGCTGTCATAACCATGGGCTGCTACTAACGCGCTATCCAGTACGGTCTGTTCTGTCTGAAGAACGAACTCGCCGCCTCGTGGCATGGCATCCTTGGCGTTCACCGCCAGGTTCATCAGCACCTGTTCCAGTTGGTGAGTATCTGCCAGAACCGGCAGTGGGTGTGGGTGCGGCAGATATTTCAGTGTGATGTCTTCACTGATGATCCTGCGCAGAAACTTATCCATCTTGCTGATAACCTCGTTCAGGTCGACGCTTCGACGCTCGCTGAGC
Organism: Deltaproteobacteria bacterium; assembly: GCA_016219145.1. Taxonomy (GTDB): domain Bacteria; phylum Desulfobacterota; class Desulfuromonadia; order Geobacterales; family Pseudopelobacteraceae; genus JACRCG01. Next base: position 2,240 of record JACRCG010000061.1, read on the forward strand.
TGTTTGCGGCTGAATAACAGCAGTTCCCTGGTCAGATGGGTTGCTCGATCTGCCGCTTCGAGTATTGCTCCGATGTTGCGGCGATTCGGATCGTCAGCCACCATTTTCATGAGTGTTATTTCGCCCAGACCGACAATGACAGTCAGGATATTATTGAAGTCGTGGGCTACACCTCCGGCAAGGGTGCCGATGGACTCCATCTTCTGGGCATGCATGTATTGAACTTCCAGTTTTTTATGCTCGGTAATGTCGCGGGTTACTACAATGACCTTTGATACATTTCCTTGTATATCCGGCAACGGCACGGTTCGTATATCCCAGGTCCTGTCATCGGACCTGGTGACC
>JACRCG010000062.1 GCA_016219145.1 Deltaproteobacteria bacterium
GATAGCCTGTCAGCAGGTACTGGTCGAGGATGGCTCGGTATTCTCGGTCCAATGGAGTGTCATGCCGGTAGCGATTGCGGCTGGACTGTCTCCGCTTAATCTGCTGGAACGTTATCTTGCCTATATCAAAAAATGTACTTTTTCAATCATTCGCCCACTGGTCCTGAATACAGGCCTGGAGTTTCGACTGCTGAATACCGGGTGGAGCCTGATCAGTTTTTTGCCGCCCCAAGCCGGAGCCGGTTTCGCCACACTGCGCATCTGCGGCGGATTACTGGTGCAGCCCCGTCAGTGTGGTTGTGGCGAGTTCCGTTTCGAACTGGATACGTTGCCTGAAGGGGTGCGGGTCTCGCTCCGGTTAAGCGACTTCTGCCCGCTGATTCTGGGCAGTTCATCACCGTCAGCTCTCCGCTTCCGGCTCTACCAGTTGACCCAGGCCACGATTCATCGCAGGGTCGCAGTGCGCTTTCTGGCTCAGCTATACCGAGAGCTGGCTGGTGTTTCCGCAGAGATTAAAATTGTCAACGTATCCATACGTGATGGAAAAGCGGTGTGATGTTTTGATTGTGTTCCCGATATATGATATTGTTCTGATCAGGATAAACCGATATCCTTGACGAACTCTGTTAACCAACGTATGCAAAAGGAAGCTCATATGCCGCACAACAATATCGAAATCCCTGAAAAACTGCCGCTGCTTGTTCAAAAAGAGATGGTAGCCTTTCCGTATATGCTCTTCCCGCTCTACATCAATGAGATCGAACTCAATATATTCAGGGAAGCCGAAAATCATGAAAATTTCATCGCTCTGGTTTTTGAGCGGCAGGAAACCGGTGAAGGTGGGATGCCGGCGGGCAGATGCGAAATTGGCACCCTTTGCAAGGTCAACCAGATCGCAAAAATGGGGGACAGCCGCTACAAGGTCTCACTTGAGGGGATCACCCGCCTGCGCATTCTGGATACCGAAAAAATCGGGACAATTACTTTTGCCCACTGCGAAGTTGTACGGGAGTTTGTCGAGAAAAACATGGTCTCCGAGGCGCTGGTTCAGAGCCTGAATGCTCTGCTGAAGATTGCGCTGTCACACGGCAAGCCGCTTCCTGACGACGTGATGAAGATGATCGATTACATCGACAACCCGGCCCGCCTGTCAGATCTGGTGGCACTCTATGTAAACCTGCCGGTGGCGGCTCTTCAGGAACTGCTGGAGACCACCGACCCGCTGGAGCGTCTGAAGAAAGTATATGTGCATCTGACTAACGAAGTGCAGCGGATGCAGGTCAAGAACGAAGTCGCTGGTGAAGTCACGAAGCGGGTCGGCAAAAATCAGAAGGAGTATATCCTGCGCGAGCAGATGAAGCATATCCAGGAAGAGCTGGGGGACGAGGATCCGCGCACGTCCGACATGAACGAGCTGCGCAAGAAAATAGAGGAAGCCGGTCTGCCGGAAGATGTCAAGAAAGTGGCCGACAAGGAGTTGAAGCGGCTGGAGCGCATCAACCAGGCCTCTCCGGAGTACAACGTTTCCCGCACCTATCTGGATTATCTGGCCGGAATGCCCTGGAATACCAGCACGCCGGACAGCCTCGACATGATCAGGGCCGAGGAGATACTGAACGAGGATCACTACAATCTGAAAAAGGTCAAGGAACGCATTCTGGAGTTTCTGGCGGTGCGCTCGCTGAAAGAGAACATGAAGGGGCCGGTGCTCTGTTTTGTCGGCCCTCCCGGTGTCGGCAAGACCAGCCTCGGCAAATCCATCGCCCGCGCTCTGGGGCGCAAGTTCGTCCGCATCTCGCTGGGAGGGGTCCGGGACGAGGCTGAAATCAGAGGGCATCGCCGCACCTACATCGGCGCCCTGCCGGGACGGATTATCAAGGAGTTGTTCCGCTGCGGCGCCAATAACCCGATCTTCATGCTGGACGAGATCGACAAACTGGGGAACGATTTCCGCGGCGATCCGGCCAGCGCCCTGCTGGAGGTGCTTGATCCGGAGCAGAATTTCTCTTTCAACGACCATTATCTCGACGTCGCTTTCGACCTCTCCAAGGTCATGTTCATCACCACCGCCAACCAGCTTGATCCGATCCCCGGTCCGCTCAAGGACCGCATGGAAGTCATCCGGCTGGCCGGCTACAGCAGCGAGGAAAAACTCCAGATTGCGCGCAGTTTCATAATCAGGCGCGAGATCGATGAAAACGGCCTCAAAGACCATGAACTCACCTTCAGTGACGAGGCGCTGCAGAAGATCATCAGCGACTACACCAGAGAAGCCGGGGTGCGCAACCTGCAGCGCACGGTCGCCTCGATCTGTCGCAAGGTGGCCAAAGAGATCACCCAGAACAAGCCAGAGCGTGATCTTGTGACCCCGGAGACGGTGGCGGAGCTGTTGGGACCTAAAAAGTTTTATAATGAGGTGGCGGCCGAGAACGACAGAATCGGAGTCGTGACCGGAATGGCCTGGACCGAGACCGGCGGCGACATCCTGTTTGTGGAAGTAACCTCCATGCCCGGCAAGGCCGAGCTGATTCTGACCGGTTCGCTGGGTGACGTGATGAAGGAGTCGGCCCGTGCGGCGCTCTCCTACATCGAGGCGCATGCCGATGAGTTCGGCATCAAGCCGGAAGCATTCGAGAACCGCACCATCCATATCCACGTCCCATCCGGCGCTATCCCCAAGGACGGCCCTTCGGCCGGAATCACCATGGTAACGGCACTGGTTTCGCTCCTGACGGAAAAACCGGCCCGGCGCAGTGTGGCCATGACCGGCGAGATCACCCTGACCGGCCGTGTTCTGGCCATTGGCGGGCTGAAGGAGAAGGTGCTGGCAGCTCATCGGGCCGGCGTTCATACCATTGTAGCGCCGGAGAGAAACCGCGACGATCTGGAAGACATCCCTGACAATGTCCGCAGCGAACTACAGTTCACTTTTGTGAGCGAGGCCTCCGAGGCACTGGCAGCGGCGTTGTAGCACATCGTGAACATCGCTATCATTGATAAAATTCTGTTGAACTTTTTCAGCGAGCTGCAGAATTACTTCGCCCTGATCGTCAGAACCCTGGCGAGCATGTTCCAGCGCCCCTTCTACTACCGCGAATTTGCCACCCAGTTTGATAAACTGGGATTTTCATCACTTTTCATCTGCATCCTGACCGGCCTGTTCACCGGCATGGTCATGGCCCTCCAGTCGCTGATCCAGTTAAAACCATTTGCCGCTACCAGCTATGTCGGCGGTATGGTGGCGGTCACCATGATCAAGGAACTGGGACCGGTGCTGGCTGCGCTGATGGTGGCCGGGCGGGTCGGCGCGGCCATTACGGCCGAGCTGGGAACCATGGTGGTAACCGAACAGGTTGATGCCATGCGGGTGGAAGGGACCGACATCATCAAGCGCCTGGTGGCGCCGCGCCTGAAAGCCATGCTGCTGGCGCTGCCGCTGCTGACGGTGGTGGCCGACACCATTTCGCTTCTGGGCGGCTACATCATGTCTGCCGGTTACGGTATCAACCCGACCATGTACATCAAGGGCATCCCGCAGTTCATGGTCTTTCAGGATCTGGTGGAGGGCTTGGTCAAGCCGGCCGTATTCGGCTTTCTGATTGCAATGACCGGCTGCTATGTGGGGCTTAATACACGAGGCGGGGCCGAGGGGGTCGGAACAGCGGCCAAGCAGGCCGTTGTGCTGTCTTCAGTCCTGATCCTTGTGACCGACTTTTTTCTGACCAAGATTTTTGTGGCGTTCCGGGGCTGATATGAACTACTGGCTTTTCAAAACCGAACCGGGCTGCTTCTCCTTCGATGATCTTAAAGCCCGTCCGGATATGACCGAAGCGTGGGATGGAGTCCGCAACTTCCAGGCCCGCAATTTTCTGCGGGATACGATAAAAGTTGGCGATCTGGTGCTGTTCTATCACAGCAATATCCCTGAACCGGTCGTAGTCGGCCTGGCCGAGGTGGTACGCGAAGGATATCCGGACTCAACCGCCCTTGATCCGCATGCCGAACATTTTGATCCAAAATCTTCTCCTCAAAATCCGATCTGGTTCATGGTGGATGTGCGCTATCTGGAAGCGCTGCCCAAGCCGGTCACTCTTGAAAGCATCAAGAGCAATCCGCTGTTGACCGATATGCCGCTGGTCAAACGCAGCCGCCTCTCGATCCAGCCGGTTGCTGTTGCCGAATACCAGACCATCCTCGCTATGGGAGGGGTGGAAACACGATGAGTTCCAGCGACGCCATCCGCATGGAAAAAGTCTGCTACAGTGTTGGCGGCAGAAAGATTCTGCAGGATTTCGACTTCTGTCTGGAGCGGGGTGTCAACCGCACCATCCTGGGAATCAGCGGCGCCGGCAAGACCACCATTTTAAAGCTTTTGCTCGGGTTATTGCAGCCGGATTCAGGGCAGGTCTTTATCGGTGACCTTTGTATTACCGGCATTCCGGAGTCGCAATTCATGCAGCGGCGCAAGCGGATCGCCATCGTTTTCCAGGGGGGCGCGCTGTTTGATTCGATGACGGTCGGTGAAAATGTCGGCTACCGACTTTTTGAGGAGGGCCGTCTTTCGCGGAATGAAATTGAGCGGATTGTCCTCGAAAAGCTCCGTTTCGTTGGAGTTGAAACGGCTCTTGATCTCTATCCGGCCGAACTCTCCGGCGGTATGAAAAAACGTGTTGCCATCGCCCGCGCCCTGGCGGCCGATCCGGACTACATCTTCTTCGACGAGCCGACCACCGGCCTCGACCCGATCGGGGTCTACAATATCTGCAGCCTGATGCAGCGTTTGCAGGGCGAGGGTAAAACCACCCTGATGGTAACTCATGACCTCGATACCGCCTTTGCCACCTCGCAGCGCTTCACTTTCCTGCACCAGGCTCAGATGCTGTTCGAGGGGAGCGAGGCGGAGATGAGAAGCAGCCAGATTCCTGAAGTGCGGGAATTTCTGCAACCGACGGAAGGTTCGCTGTTTGTGTGAACTGGAAAGAAAACCTGAAGGACATGATACGAGATCCATCCGGGTTTTTATGGTAGCTACATAGCGTGCTAAAAAAATTATAGCATTATCTTTTCGATAGCTATGCAGTAACGAAAAGTTTTTTCTTACGGAGGAAGCATGCCAATTACTATGGAATATGATCGCATAATATAGCCTTGACATTATATAGCACGTAGGCTATTTTTACTCTAGGGAATGAAATATGGTGTGGAAAATTGTAACGGTTGAATACTTCGATGGTTGGTTTCTGGGTCTGAATGTTTCGGAACAACAAGATGTTTTGGCCGCCATATTTGTTCTTGAGCAATACGGCCCGACGTTGGGTAGACCGCACGTTGATAGTCTCAAAGGGACTGACAAGGTAAAAAACCTGAAAGAACTACGCGTACAACACAAAGGTAAACCGTGCCGGGTGTTTTTTGCTTTTGATCCTCTCCGTCAGGCCGTGATTCTATGTGGCGGCGACAAAACCGGAAACGTAACTATTCAGCATAATTTATTTTCTGTTCTTTGAAAAAAGTTCTTGACACGGTTTTTAGGTGATTTTTTGAAAAATCGGCACACCTTAAAGCCGTGTCTGTGCTGCCATGCTGAAGTCGCCGTGCGCCGCCTGCCGTGC
>JACRCG010000070.1 GCA_016219145.1 Deltaproteobacteria bacterium
CATCTATCAGCACCAGCCTTGGTTGATAAAATGCACCGATCAGGTTTTTGCCCTTCGGGTGATCAATTCCGGTCTTGCCGCCAACACTGCTGTCAACCTGGGATAAAAGAGTGGTCGGCACCTGCACAAAAGGGACACCGCGCAGCCAGGTTGCAGCAGCGTAACCTGCCAGATCTCCGACTACACCACCGCCAAGGGCCACAATAAAAGAGCTTCGATCCAGTCCGGCGGCCAGCAGGCCGTCATAGACCCCGTTCAAGGTTGCCGCGTTTTTGTATTCCTCACCATCCGGTATTTCTATCTGCACGACAGAAAATCCGGCCGCCGACAGGGAATCCTTGACCGTACCGCCGTAGAGCGCCGCCACAGTGGGGTTTGTTACAACAGCAGCCAACCCCTTTAACCCGAGATCTGCGCAACGTTTGCCAAGCGATCCGAGAACGCCGCTCGCAATGACGATGTCGTAGCTGTGCTCGCCCAGATTTACGGTCAGCAAACTCAAGCGGAAAGCCTATGTAAACAGCCCAGAATCTCCATCGCGACATCTTCTACGGATTTGCCGTCTGTGTCAATTTGAATATCGGCGTCGGCATAAAATTGTTCCCGCTCGTCCATCAGCGCTTTGACACGTTCAGGCGCCCTGTCACCGGCCAGAAGCGGGCGGTTGTTACAGCCGTGCAGGCGAGTCAGAACCTGTTCCAGCGTCACCCTCAGGTTGACAGTGAAGGCGCGTTTCCGCATCAGCCGCCTATTATGCTCGGAAATTACCGCCCCGCCACCGCTGGCGATAACAATCCCGTCGCCTTGCGATAGAATCTGTTCCAGCTGTTTACTTTCAAGTAAGCGGAAGGCCGCTTCACCATCCCTGGCAAAGATTTCGCTGATGGAACAGCCTGAAACAGCAACAATCTCCGAATCAAGATCAACAAAACGACAGGAGAGCTTTCTGGCCAGAACACGGCCGACACTGCTCTTGCCGCTCCCCATGAAACCGGTCAGAATCACCGGACGGTCAGGCATTGCTGATCTGCTCCAGATAACCTTCCAGATTGCGGCGAATCTCAAAAACCGAATCTCCGCCGAATTTTTCCAGCATGGCGTCGGCAAGCTCGATCGCTACTACCGCTTCGGCCACCACCAAAGCTGCCGGCACGGCACAGCTGTCGGAGCGCTCCACAGTTGCCGCAAAAGGCTCATGAGTACGTATATCAACAGAGCGGAGCGGCTTGTAAAGAGTTGGAATCGGCTTCATGGCTGCCCGCACCACAATCGGCTCTCCATTCGACATGCCCCCCTCTATCCCGCCGGCATTATTACTGTAACGCCTATAGCCGCCGTCGTAGGAGATCTCGTCGTGTACCTGCGAGCCGGGCCTGCGGGCGGACTCAAAACCGATCCCGAACTCAACCCCCTTGATGGCCTGAATACTCATCAATGCCATGGCCAGCCTGGCATCCAGCTTGCGGTCCCACTGCACATAACTCCCCAGACCGGGCGGCAGGCCGGTCACCTGAACCTCGACAACTCCGCCCAGTGTATCTCCATCAGCCCTGGCAATGTCAATGGCCCGTTTCATCTCAGCTTCAGCAGCAGAATCACAGCAGAACATCTCGGACGCTTCCGCCTGCCGCCACAAAACCTCCAGAGGTTCATCCGGAGTAACGGCAGCCACACCGCCCACCTCGGTCACGAAACCGCCCACCCGGATGCCGAACTCGGCCAGAAAAGCCCGCGCCACACCGCCCACCGCCACTCTGACGGCGGTTTCACGGGCACTGGAGCGCTCAAGCACATTGCGGACATCGCTGTGATGGTACTTCAATACCCCGGAGAGGTCGGCATGCCCCGGCCTTGGGCGCGTTACGGCGCTGGAATCGTCGCGATATTCCGGCAAAGGCGACATCTTCTCGGACCAGTTCTCCCAATCGCGATTCTGTACCACCAGCGTCAGCGGCGACCCGATTGTTTCACCCCAGCGCACGCCCGAAAGCAGCAGAGCGGTATCCTTTTCTATTTTCATCCGGCCGCCCCGGCCATAGCCCTGCTGACGGCGTTCAAGATCACGATTTACAGCCTCGGCCGTCAGACGGATACCGGAAGGCAGTCCCTCGACAATGGCACTCAGCTGTGGGCCGTGCGACTCACCGGCCGTCAGATAACGGAATCTGCTCACAAAAAAACACCCCCACTTTATGATAAAAGCGGGGGTAAATTAACATTTATGATGCAATAACGGCAAGGCAAAAGAAACAGTACCAATCAGTGTCACCCGGCGGGAATCATCGCCTCGCACGGCACCCTGGTCTGACAGAGCCCGCAGCCAAGCTGTGGAACACCATACTCATCAGACAGTTTCTGAATAATTGTCTGATAGACATATTCACGGCAGCGATACTTGTCATGCCCTTTCTTGGAGAGCGCACCGACCGGGCAACGCCCGATACAGGCTCCGCAGCTTCCGTTGCGATGATACAGGCAGTTATGGCGGTGGTCAGTGGCAGTGCGGACAGTTGGAATCAGCCGGAGTGTTGTGATGACACTGCCGCAACGGTGGGCAATCCCGCGCTCGGTGATAAAACCGTCACTCAGGCTGAAGGTACCCAACCCGGCGGCATAGGCGGCATGGCGTTCCGACCAGCTGGAGGCAATGCCGACCGGAGTATCTCCAAACTCCTGCCAGAGCGGCGAGTACTGAGGAGCAACGGCCTTATGCCCCATTCCTTCCAGCCAGACCACCAGATGCCTGCGCAAACCGGCATTGACGGCCTCACCATGCGTGCGGGTCAGCGACCATTCGCGGGACGGCCATTTCTTCTGCTGGCGATTGCTCTCCCGCACGGCAAGACTGATCGGCAGCACCCAGCTGACGACAGTGGCAGCCTCCGGCAGCAATTCACAAGGCAGCAGGTGAAATGGGCCGATGATCTGCTTGTAATCGGCAAAGATTGAGTCGGAAGCTGAAGAAAAGCCGATCAGCGCATCGTCGAGATAGGGGCTGTCGCTGTCCGGCAATCGGTTGCCGGGATTACCGGCGACGTAACTTACAATCTCTTTCCTGACAAGGTCTTCCAAGGTTCACCCCCATTTTTCCAGGCACGTTAGCACCAGCCGTGATGGGTGTCAACGTGCCCTACAGCATGTGGCACAAAAAATGAAATATTGCAGCCCTTGATGTGCTAGAATATCGACGCTGTTAACAAGAGCTGCAAGGGGGAGATCATGCCGTATCTGGATACACTGTATCGCCTGGCTGTCAGCCTGTGGGTGGGCGGGAACGCCATATTTACACTTATGCTGACGCCCATATTGTTTAAAACTGAGGGGCGTGACACTGCCGCCCGCGTTGTGGGAAACATGTTCCCCGGTTACTTCAGGTGGGGATTAGCCTGTGGTGTAGTCGCACTGATCTGCCTGCTGGCAAAGCGCGGGCTGGAACCCAGGCTGCCGTTGATTGTGCTGGCCATTATGCTGGCAGTGACATCATTCCAGGCTTTCTATCTGGAGCCTCATGTCTCAAAGCTTAAGCTTCAAATTGGGTCCTTTGAGACAACCAGCAAAGAAGATCCATTGAGGAAGGAGTTTGCCAAGCTGCACGGCATCTCAGCCGCATGTAATCTGACTACACTGGCAGGTGGAGTACTGCTGGTGATATTACCATAGCTGGCGGGAACTTTTTTCTTGTTTACCATATAAGATTCTGTAGAATCAGATCTGTTTGAATTTTGAATCCACTACTTTCCGGAGATGCATTCAGTTACCGGAAAGTGTCATGGGAGAAATGCCTCGTGAATAAACTTCGCATCGGCACCAATGTCATCCGATCGTTTCTGGTTCTTGGTATTATTATTTCCATCGCAGGACTGATTTACTCAATTGTTTCCGCAGAGGCTGACCATTTGCTGCTGTCAGTGCTGTTTGCGATAAACATAGCAGCGCAGCTGGCCGTTATCCGGATACTGATTGCCCGAAACCTCCCGGCCCGCATTAAACTGATGACTAAAGCAATGAACAGGGCCGCTGAAGGAGAGTTGTCAGAGCGGGTTGTTCTCGAGGGAGAAACCGAAATTTCCCTGCTGGCAGATAATTTCAACGCCATGATGGAACAGTTGTCAGGCGCTATCAAAAAAGTTCATGCATCCCTGACCGAACTCAGGAAGATCTCGGCTACCATCGGGCAATTATCCGAAAAAGGGGTCTCTTCGGCTGCCATACAATCCGAGTGCCTGAAACGAACCGCTGCCGCTATCAGGGAGATAAACCGTTCCATCACTGACGTCTCCACACCGATAGTCACCCTGACAAGTCTTTCAACCAGTAACACCGCCTCCATGACAGACATGTCCGGCAGTCTTGAAGTAACAACCAGGCACCTTGAATCACTGGTCAATTCTGTGGAAGACGTCAGCTCCTCCATCATAGAAATGGCATCCTCCGCCCGCCATATCAAGGAAAATGCCGTTATTCTTGCTACAGACACTTCACGGACTGC
>JACRCG010000071.1 GCA_016219145.1 Deltaproteobacteria bacterium
TCTCGGTAGAGTTTGTCCTCGTTGACCAGTTTGCCGATAGTCCCTTCGCCGCTGTTGATCTTGCGGGTGATCTCCTTCAGGTTGACGACCGTCTCGCGCAGCTCATCGTAGAGAGCCGGATCATTGACCAGCTTGCCGGCGGTGCCCTCACCCTTGTTGATGCGCTGGGCGATCTCGTTGAGGTTCCTCATGCCGTCATTCATCCCTTTGGCAGCAGAAAAAGCCTGGGTATAGAGTTCCTCATCAGCCAGTAACTTACCCATGGTGCCTTCGCCTCTTTCCAGTTTGGCGCTGACCTCCTTGAGACTGCCAGACAGTGCATTGACGTTGTTATAAAGAGTTTTATCATTCAGAAGCAGACCCATGGAGCCTTCTCCGCGGTCAAGCTTTGAGGTTATGCTGGCCAGGCCGGTCAGTGAACTGTGAACAGCGGCCCGGTTCTCGTCAAGTATGGCGCTGACCTTGCTCATGACCTCGTTCTGGTTGCGATTCAGGTCGGTGATAAGCTGCTTGGCGTCCTTGGTCAGACCACCGACACTGTCGATAATGGCATCCACACCGGCGGAATCGGAGCTTTTGACCGTACTGCCGGGCGGCAGATCGGGGCTGCCGGGAGAACCGAAGGTAAGCCCCAGAAACTGGCCGCCCAGCATGCTGGACATGCGAATACCGGCTACAGAGTCCTGTTTGATATGCGTGCCGGGCTTGACCTCGAAATTCACCAGAACCTTGTCTTCCAGGACAGATATTTTTGAGATGGTGCCGACCTCTACTCCGGCCAGTTTGACAGTATCCCCCGCTTTGAGACCGGTCGATGAAGCCAGCAATACCTTGTAAGGCATCCCGGAATCAAAAATCTTCCAATGATTGCCGATCTCAAGCATCACCCCGAAAAGCAGCAGGCTTAAGACGAAGAACAGGCCGACTTTTACTTCCTGTGACAGTTTCATTGCAGCATCTCCCGATAATTTGTTGGTTTCTGATTATACCCGACCGGACGGACTTGGCAATAATATTGTGTTTTTAAGCGCTTCCCGCTATCTTGTGACTACATTACCGAGGAGGAACAGCATGGTTTCATTCGAAGAAGCTCGCAGGATCATACTTGAAAACGTTCAGCCGGTCGGCACGGAACGGATACATCTTCTGGAGGCCACCGGCAGGGTGCTGTCTGAGGATGTGGCCGCGCCCTGGGACATGCCGCTGTGGGATAATTCAGCTATGGACGGCTACGCCGTGCGGCATCAGGATTGCGTGACTATTCCCTGCAAATTGCGCGTGACCGGCTTTCTGCCCGCCGGCGCCAAAGCAGACGGGGTTATTGTCGAGCCCGGTTGCGCCGTGCGGATCATGACCGGCGCGCCGGTCCCTGCCGGATGCGACGCGGTTGTTCCGGTTGAGGAGACTGACAATGGCCAGCTGGAGGTAACCCTGCTGGAGCCGGTGACAAAAGGGCAGCATTTCCGTTTTCGCGCCGAAGATGTCTCGGCCGGAGTTGTCTTCGTCCGCAACGAAACTGTAGTCCGTCCGCCTGAGGTTAACATGCTGGCCGGATTCGGTATGGCGCTTGTGCCGGTTTACCGCCGCCCGACAGTTGCGATTCTGTCTACCGGCGACGAACTGGTGGAACTGGGACAAACGCCCGGCCCGGGAGAGATTGTCAACAGCAATACGCTTTCGCTGGCAGCCGCTGTCCGGGAATGCGGCTGCATCCCCCGCATCATCGGCATCGCCCGCGACAACCGCGAGAGTCATCTGGAGAAGCTGCACGAAGGCCTGAAAGCCGATGTTTTGATAACATCAGCCGGTGTATCGGCCGGCGACTGTGATCTGGTGCGCGATATTCTGGAAGAACTGGGCGCCAGGCAGATGTTCTGGAAAGTGGGTATCAAGCCGGGCGGGCCGACCGCTTTCGCGCTGCATGGCACAACCCCGGTTTTTTCCCTGCCGGGCAATCCGGTTTCAACAATGATCACTTTCGAGGAGTTTGTCCGCCCGGCACTGCTGAAGATGCAGGGGTATCAGCGGGTGCTGCGGCCGCTCTTCAAGGCTGTGCTAAAGGAGGAGCTGAAGAAGAAGCCGGGCAAGGTGCAGATCGTCAGGTTGCGACTGGAGAAGGAAGCCGGGCGCTGGCTGGCGACCTCCGCCGGAAACCAGCAGACCGCTATCCTGAAGACTATGGTTGATGCCCAGGCCATCGCCGTGCTGCCGGCCGAGAGCACCAGCTTCGCCGCCGGGGATGAAGTGGACGTGCATTTTTACGGAAATCATATTGAACTGGAGTGAGTTATAAACTAAAAGCCGGCCTCTCACAAAGGCACAAAGAACACAACGAAATCAAAGTCTTTTCAAGTTTGAGACATTAACTTGTAAGGCGGCATTACAGCCTTGATAATCACCTGATTCTCTTGGTGAACTTTGTGAGCTTTGTGAGATAAAAGCTGTTTTGATGTAAATTTGTCATCTTGTTTCCCCCCGTACCCCTGTGCGCTCTGTGAGAGAAAGGAATTTTGAATGAACGACTATCTTGGCGCCCATATGTCCATCTCCGGCGGCCTGCATCTGGCCATCGACCGGGCCGTTGCGGCCGGTTGCGGTGTGCTGCAGATTTTTACCCGCAACTCCAACCAGTGGAGGGGCAAGCCGGTCAGCGAATCCGATGCGGAGCTGTTCCGCACAAAATTTGTGGCTTCCGGTCTGCGTGAGGTCATTTCACACGACATCTACCTGATCAATCTGGCCTCACCTCCTGGGGAAACCCGCGACAAGAGTCTGGCCGCATTTCGGGATGAGCTTGAAACCTGTGCCAGACTCGGCATCTCCAAGGTTGTCATGCACCCCGGTTCGCATCTGGCCGACTCGCCACAGAGCGGGCTGGAGAGGGTGGTCGCAGCTTTTGATCAGTTATTTGAAGAGGTGCCGCAGTTTGAAGGGAGAGTTCTGATCGAGACCACCGCCGGACAGGGGAGCAATCTGGGGAGAACCTTTGAGGAACTGGCTGTGATCATCAACGCCTCGCGCTTTCCGGACAAGTTCGGTGTCTGTTTCGACACCTGTCACACTTTTGCCGCCGGTTACGACACCGCCACGGAAGATGGTTATGCCGACACCATGCGGCAATTCGACCGGCTGATCGGACTGGACCGGCTGCACTGCTTTCACCTGAACGATTCGAAAAAGGGGCTGGGATCACGGGTAGACCGGCATGAGCATATCGGCCAGGGTGCGCTGGGGCTGAACCCGTTCCGCTTCATCCTCAATGATCCACGCTTTGCAACGGTGCCCAAAATTCTGGAAACCCCCAAAGGGGATAATGACGAGATGGATGCGGTCAATCTGGGGCTTCTGCGGGGGTTGGTGGTTTAATAATATAAACAGAAATCGTAATAACACAGAGCAACAGAGAAATCAGAGAGTTAAAAAAATAACATGCAGCAGTATTACGATAAATATTTAATCAGTCATTTTATCAGACTTTACTCCGTTGCTCTGTTGCTCCGTGTTTCAAATAAATCTTTATCACTAAAACAGATCAAGATTCTCCAGTGCCTTGAAAGGCTGATTGCCGAAGTCCTTACGCTCCTGCCGCGCGGCCGTCACCTCGACAGGTTTTTCCGCCCGCAGCGGCTCGCAGGTTTCATCACAGACACGCTCGACCTCCTGCTCCCCGTCCATGCCGTTGCACTTGAAAAAATATCGGTCATACAGTCTGTGATGCGCCGTCCAGCGCGAGGTTGAGACGTTTTCCTTGGCGATATGGGCTCTGATGCCGTTGATCTTGGAATCCATGTCATCCAGATAGTTGAGAATGGTGGCCTCAATCGTCTTGGGGCGTTTGGGTGAGCCAAATTCATATTGCCCGTGATGTGACAGCAGCATATGTTTGAGCAGCATGGCCAGCTCACGCGGGAAGCCATCTATCTGACGTATTCTGTCATTTATCAACTCTACGCCGATAGTGATATGGCCCAGCAACTTGCCCTCGTCGGTATAATCAAAAGCCCGCTCATAACTCATCTCATCAATTTTACCGACATCGTGCAGCAGCGCTCCAACAACCAGCAGATCCTCGTTTATCCCCCCAGAGATCGGTACGATAGTTTTGACCAGTTTGACCAGTGCCAGAGAGTGTTCCAGCAGCCCCCCCAGATAAACGTGGTGCATTGCCTTGGCGGCCGGCGCAGAGCAGTACAGCGCCATGAAAGCTTCGTCGGCCAGAAAGGAGTCCATCAGGCTTTTCAGATGCGAATTGCCGATGGCGGCCACCACATCCGTCAGCTCCTGGCGCATCTCCTGATTAGGACGCGGTGATTCGGGCAGGAAATCGGCCAGGCAGACCTGCTCTTCCGGAATTTTTGCGATCTCGGCCACCACCA
>JACRCG010000072.1 GCA_016219145.1 Deltaproteobacteria bacterium
GCCCGGCCAATGATGTCGTCAGCTCCACTACCGGCATCTCCAGCGGCCCGCTCTCCTTCATGCGGGTGTTCGATGTCGCCACAGAAACCATCAAACAGGGCGGTACCCGGCGCGGCGCCAATATGGCCATCCTGAGGGTGGATCACCCCAATATCATGGATTTCATCATGTGCAAGGCCGACCAGAAACAGCTAAACAACTTCAACATCTCGGTCGGCATGACCGAAAAGTTCATGCAGGCCGTCGAACGGGACGAAGAGTACAACCTGATCAATCCGCGTGATAAAAAAGTATGCGGCAGCCTTAACGCTCGCAAGGTATTCCAGCGCATCGTCAAGCAAGCCTGGGAAAACGGCGAGCCCGGCATCATCTTCCTGGACCGCCTGAACCGCGACAACCCCACTCCGCACATCGGCGAGATCGAATCCACCAACCCCTGTGGCGAGCAGCCGCTGCTGCCGTACGAATCCTGCAACCTGGGCTCCATCAATCTGGGCATGTTCGTCAAAGGTGACACCATTGACTGGAAAAAGTTGAAGGAGACGGTTCATAACGCCGTCCATTTTCTGGACAACGTCATCGAGGCCAATAACTACCCGCTCCAGCAGATTCATGACATGACCCACGCTAATCGCAAGATCGGCCTGGGTGTCATGGGATGGGCCGACATGCTGATCATGCTCGGCATCGCCTACAGCTCTGATGAAGGGGTCAAGCTTGGCAAAAAAGTCATGAAGTTCATCAACGACGAGGGGCATCTGGCCTCTCAGGAGCTGGGCCGGAAACGCGGTTCATTCCCCAATTTCAAAGGGTCCACCTTCGATAAAAAGGGGGCTCCCCCGCAGCGAAACTCTACCGTTACCACCATTGCTCCCACCGGAACAATCTCGATCATCGCCAATGCTTCTTCCGGTGTTGAGCCGCTATTCGCGGTTTCCTACATCCGAACGGTCATGGACAAGAACGTCCTGGTGGAAGTCAATCCCATGTTTGAAAGAATCGCCAAGGAGCGTGGTTTCTACTCCGAAGATCTGATGAAGAAAATTGCCGAGCATGGCACCGTGCATGACATTCCGGAGGTGCCGGCCGATATTCGAGACATATTTGTCACCGCCCACGACATAACCCCTGAAAACCATATCCAGATGCAGGCAGCCTACCAGCTCTACACCGACAATGCCGTATCCAAGACCGTTAACTTTCCCAATACGGCCACAATTGACGATGTTGAAAAAGTCTACATGCTGGCCTACGAATCCGGCTGCAAGGGTGTTACCATCTACCGCGACGGTTCGCGCGACGAGCAGGTACTCTCGACCGCCAAGAAAGAAGAACAGATAGCCGTTGCTGCCACCCCGGTCGAAGAGGATAAAAAGGCCGTCAAGCGCGAACGGCCAAAAGCGCTCAGGGGCCAGACTCATCAGATGCAGACCGGCTGCGGACCGCTCTACATTACCATCAACGAAGACGATAACGGTCTGTTCGAGCTGTTTACCACCATGGGCAAGGCGGGCGGATGCGCCGCCTCCCAATCGGAAGCCATCGGGCGAATGGTCTCCCTGGCATGGCGCAGCGGCGTACAGGCTCGCCAGGTCGTCAAACAGCTGCTTGGCATCTCCTGTCATTGTCCGTCAGGCTTTGGGGACAACCGGGTCACTTCCTGCGCTGATGCGGTAGCAAAAGCCATTCAGGATCACATGGTGGCCAACGGTTATGATATCAATACCGAGAAGGTCAAACAGGAGCGTGGCGCCTGCCCTGAGTGCGGCGGCATCGTCGAACATGAAGGGGGCTGTTCGGTCTGCCATGTCTGCGGGTATTCGGAGTGCGCATAATATTTTTTGCCCTTTCCTGATCGTTTGGCAAAAGTTCGGCTGGTGGAGTTTTCAATAACAAACCGGCGTCGCGGAGAGATCCGGACGCCGGTTTTTGTTTGCTACATATCATACCCTGATAATGACTGTACCAAGTTATGACTACAACCCCAAAAAGCTGTTAATCGCCTTCTGTACCTTGGAAATACTGACATTACCGGCTGCATCATAATCCACACAGATTGCACCCTGTTTAAGCCCCAGGAACATGCTGATGGCGTTCTGCACTTCGGAGATGTTGACAGTAGCAGAGTTGTCGCAATCACCAAACTTGAGAGACAGCGACAATACCTGACTCTCGGTTGGGTTACCGGTTGGGTCGGTCAACTCCAGCTTGTAGCTGTAGACCGAACCGGGAGTCAGGTTGGCCAGGTTCAGGGTATGGTCGGTGCCGGTTGTCAATCCGGTGATCAAGTCATTCAGGGTCGCGCCCGTCAGGCCATATTTAAGCGTACTGGAAGCGGCCTTGTCGGTAGTCAGGGTTACCGTAGCCTGGCCGTTGCCGTTCAGTATTACGGTCGGACCAGCACTGATAGTCGGTGATGTCAGGTCTGGTGTAGCAGTGGTGATCACGTTGAAACTGCCGCTGGTCTGCGTGTTACCGAGCGGATCTGCGGAGGTTGCTTGACAGGTATAACTTGTGCTTGCAGTCAGGCCGCTCAGGATAAGCGTATGACTGACCGTCTGGGAAATATCCCCGAACGTCAGCGGTATGACCTGACCATTTGGGATACAGGACACGTTCGAGTCTGATATCTCGTTGGTGGCCCACTGTACGGTTGCGGTGGTGTCGCTGGTTGAGGTGACAGTTGGTCCGGAGGTAATGACCGGTGCTATGTCATCCTCAAATTCATAAGTAGTGAAAGCCACCGGTGGCGCTGGATCGGCGACTACCGCATAGACCCGCTTTACGCCATTGATAGCTGGGGCTTGTGCAGAAGCTGCCCCCAGATAGCCGGATACGGTCTGACCGTCCAGGTCGGTGGATGAATAGAAGACGATGTACGCAGTCTTGGGGAGAAGTCCGGACAGCATCATGACGTGGCTGGTGCCGGGGTTCATCAGAGTGTATTCCGTCATATTGTTTACATCGGTGCCGATCAGAACTTTTGTGTCAGCCGGTTTGTTGGTCAGCCAGGTTATACGGGCTTTGCTTCTACTGCGGTAGTCAATGGCAGGTTTTCTGGTAAGCACCAGAGGCACAATCACCGGCTGCTGTTTGGTAGTGAACTCTTTGACAGGTGCGCTGACAGCTTCGTTGCCGGCGGCATCGCGCGACTTGACGCGATAGTAGTAGGTGGTATTGGCGTCCAGGTTGCTCAACTGTACGCTATGGGTGGTATTCAGGTCAGAGGCGGCGACGGCGGAGTCAAGGGTGCCCGGCAGTTTGCCGTATTCCACCAGGCTGTCCGATTGTTCGTCGGTGGTCCAGGCGATCAGGGCGCGTTTGTCGCCGATGAAAAGTGCATTTGGACCGGAGATGAAACGAGGTGGTGTGATGTCTGGTGCTGATCGGGTGGTAAAACTTTTTGCCTGGCTGGAGACTGGGCCATTGCCAAAACGGTCTGTGGATGAGGCGGTAAAGGTGTATTGGGTTGATGGTTTGAGTCCAGTCAGCACCACTTGATGAAACAAAGCCAAGGACGGGTCATCAATACTACCGGAGGCGCCGCCACCATTAAAGGTCACTGAACTGCTGCTTGGTTCATCGGTAGACCAGACAATTCTGGCGCTGTTGTCGCTTATACCCAGAGCCATCGGGCCTTGGATGATAATCGGCGGTGTAGTATCGGCTATCTGGCGGGTACGGAAGGTGATAATGCCGCTCTCGATCGGGCCTCTGCCCGTTGCGTCGCTGGCAGTGACCTTCACCTGATAGTCCGTGTTGGCATTAAGGCCCGTAATGGTGATTGCATGACTAACGGCATAATCGTTTTCGATGATTGTAACCGAGGGGGTTACCGTACCGTAATAGAGACTCCCTTTGGCTGCCTTACTTGTATGCCATTGAATCAAGGCGGTGGTGTCGGTTATGAAAATAGCAGATAGAAATGTTATTGTTGGCGCTGCGGGGTCGTACATAATCTGTCGGTTCACCGGCAGGGATATACTGCCGGAACCATCCTTTGCCCACGCATAAAGCGTCTTTGGGCCGGTTGCCATAAAGGTGTAGCTTGTAGGCGA
>JACRCG010000068.1 GCA_016219145.1 Deltaproteobacteria bacterium
CCGGTTGGTCAACATCAGGCTGTAGGCCTCAAAAATGCTGAGAGTGCCTGGAATCGTGACAACCGGACTGGTCATGACATCACTGATCAGCAGAGTGTCCAGATCCGTCAGCCGATCGGCCAGCCTGACCAGGTCGCGTTCTGTAAAAATCCCCTGCGGCATCTTCTTGTCTACAACCACCAGACAACTGATCTTGGCGTCGGCCATGATTGAAATAGCCTCGGTCAGCGGTGTTTCAGGGGAAACACTGACAACCTGACGCGAAATGATCTGCCTGATCCTGGTCTTTTTTACCGTTATGCTCATGGGACAACATCCTTCTGATGTTTACCGCCTTTAAAACTCAAAGGCTTATATACCCTGTATCTCATGGCTTTTCAACTAGTTCCTGTCAAATACGTTCTTCAAGCCAATCGTGCACATTGTGTCGTAATGCTTCGCGATTGTTCACGCAAAAATGGCGCAGAGCCAAAGCCTTGCGCCATTTTTGTTTCCGGATGTGCGAGCAGTTTCTACCCTAAAATCGCCTTTATATCCGCCTCAGCGGTCGTAATCGGGGCAATATTGAAGTTCTCGACCAGGAAGTTGAGTACGTTCGGGGTAATGAAGGCCGGCAGTGTCGGTCCAAGCTTGATATTTTTGATGCCCAGGTGGAAGAGGGTCAGCAGTATCACAACCGCCTTCTGCTCGTACCAGGAGAGGATCATCGATAGCGGCAGGTCGTTTACGCCGCATTCGAAAGCACCCGCCAGAGCTACCGCGATCTGGATGGCAGAGTAGGCGTCGTTGCACTGACCGACATCCAGCAGGCGCGGAATGCCGCCGATGTCTCCGAACTCAAGTTTGTTGAAGCGGTATTTGCCGCAGGCCAAGGTCAGTATGACGGTGTCCTGGGGGAGCTTCTCGGCAAACTCGGTGTAGTAGTTGCGTCCCGATTTGGCGCCGTCACAGCCGCCGATCAGGAAGAAATGCTTGATAGCGCCTGACTTGACGGCGGCAATAACCTTGTCTGCCACGCCCAGCACAGCATTGTGGCCGAAACCGGTCAGAATTTCCTGGCCGGGGTTATCCGGGAAACCGGGCAGTTCAAGGGCTTTGTTGATGACAGCCGAAAAGTCCCATCCGTCAACATGCTTGACATCCGGCCAGGCCACCAGACCCCAGGTGTAGAGACGGTCCTTGTAGCTGTCGGACGGTTTCTGGATGCAGTTGGTGTTGAAAATGATCGCGCCGGGGAAATTAACGAACTCCTTGGCCTGATCCTGCCATGCGCCGCCGAAATTGCCGGCCAGATGGGTGTACTTCTTCAGACCTGGATAGCCGTGAGCCGGCAGCATTTCGCCATGGGTATAGATGTTGATGCCTTTGCCTTCGGTCTGCTTGAGCAGCTCTTCCAGCATTTTCAGATCGTGGCCGGTTACCAGAATAGCCTTGCCGGCCTTGGTGCCCAGCTGCACGGCGGTCGGGACCGGATGGCCGTAGGCGTCGGTATGGGCGTTGTTCAAGAGGCCCATGACGGTCAGGTTCTGCTTGCCGCACTCCATCGAGAGCCCGACAAAATCCATCAACCCCAGGTTGCTGTCTGTGGTGGCGGCCAGCGCCTTCTGGAAAAAGGCCATGACTTCATCATCGGTTTTGCCGAGGATCATGGCATGATCCATATACGCCGCCATACCCTTAAGACCCAGAGTCAGAATTTCGATGACGGAACGGATATCTTCGTTGACATGCAGAGTGCTGAGGCCGTGAGCCTCACCCTGGGCTACCATGCCGGCCAGATCATCAGCCGGTTTCCAGTCGGCCACCGGACCGGAGATGGTCACACCGGCAGCGGCTTTAGCCTTCTCTTTCAACTCGTAGCACTGTTTGATCAGGCCACCGATACGGGCGGCGTCGAAATCCACGTTGGTTACGGTGGTGAAAAGCCCCTCAATCGTGAAGCGGTCGATTTCGGTATTACGCCCCAGCTTGTCGGCATACAGCGCCAGACTTTTCAGACCGTACAGCAGGTGGTCCTGCAGTGCAGCGACATCGGGCTTCTTGCCGCATACCCCTGAAATGTTACATCCAACCCCGTTTGCTGCCTGCTCGCATTGATTACAAAACATGCTCATGTGTGTTTCCTCCTCTTGTCGGTTATTCGAGTGAACTCGAAGTTTTGTATATTTGTGTCTGGAGAGTATATCACCTAAACCTCAAAATACTTGACTATGGTCAATAATCTTCATTTCGGAAATTATTTGGCAAATTTCTAGATCATCAATATTTCGCGATTGACATCCCAATATTCATATATTACGTTGGAAGCGTAAGTTAATTCTGGATTTTATGCAGAGTCTGTAATAAGGAGAAGAAATGAAAGACATTCTGATAATGACAGGAGTTGTAGCAGCCTGGTTTGTGCTGCAGAAATTCATCCTGCCGGCCTTCGGGGTACGCACCTGAATGTCTGACAGTTGTGACCTCGGGGACCGGGGTACAAAGAAATCTGAGCCGAAGCTAGAATCTAAAGGGCCCGTAAAGCCTGAACCCTGAAAAACGTTCTCATCCCTGCATGAATTTCCAAAAGACCGACAGGCTGCTGTTGTAAGCTTCTTGTAATTGACTGACGCCTGTTAATGACTGCTGTCTTGTTAACCCCATCGCCATTGCAACGTGCCATGAACAACCAATTTGGTCCTTTCCCTGACTCCAGATTGTTGTTCAGTTTTGCATTATATGCCTCAATCCTAACAACCCGCTCGTTTATAAAACCTGCTAATTGCCACACATCAATTAATCATTGCAATAATCCCCTGCAATCTGAAATTTTATCTCTCAGGTTAAATTCCTCACCCCTTGTGTAAATCAAACATTTTCCAGAGTTACAAGTGCCCAACTGTTTACGATAGGGCTGTTTATTTTTATAGAGATCAATTAATTCGTATTGATTTTTATGGCTTGCTGGTGTATGTAGAACAACGTTTTCCATTACCCCGCTTGCATATTTATTGCACTGCATAAATCAAATCGCCATATAACGAGTATCAAGGACTTTCAGTTATTTTTCCAAAGCTGCTTGTTGCCGAAATAAGGGCATTTTAGCACCGTAGTGTCAGCAAATATTTGTCTCCCTGATAGTGCCGCTGCAAATTACTACATTCAAACCGACATGTGATCCTTCCCAGGCAGCATGCCCGTTGTTATGCATTAGAACATCATTCGGAGGGTTCCATGTCCCGCTTGTTCACTCTTTTTGTGACGGTTGTATTGATATATCTGTTGCCGGCCTGGAGCCATGCCGCCACCGTTGCGTCTGACATTTCGCACGCTCTGACCGGAGCGCGAGTGATCGCAACCCAGGCGCTTTTTAAAAGCCGCTCAGGTCAGCCGATATCTGCCGAATTGTCGCGTCTGATTGCGCTTCGCGAGGAACTGTCCGCGTTGAAGCTGCTGCTTGCAGAACGCAGGGCTGCCGTTGAAGCGCGCATATCTGCGCAAGGAGGGGGCAGCGCCGCTGATCGCCAACAGTCGATGTCGTCAGTGCTTCCGGCTGCATTAGACGATCTGTTCACCATGCTTGATGCAGTGATTGGAAATGGTGGAACTGATAGCTTGCAGAAACTCCTTGATGGCATCGACCGGCTCGTTCCAAAACGCGCCCGCCCACTGCTTGGTTCCCTCCCCTACCGGCATACTAATTATCCCCCTCGTGAACCGGCAACTGCTCCACCGGTTGTTCCGGCCTACAAAGGTGGCGATCGCGCCATCTACGCCGCCGACACGGCCGCATCTCCCGAAGCCCCCCTGTCTAAAGAGATCGTGGAACTGGCGCAGTCGCTACAGTGGAATCCGGTTTTGATCTACGAATGGGTCAAGAACAATGTCGAGACCGAATGGTACTGGGGCAGTATGAAAGGGGCCGGGGAGACTCTGCGCCAGAAAAGCGGCAACGACGCCGATCAGGCTGCATTGCTGGTGGCGCTGCTCAGATCCGCCAACTTTTCGGCCCGCTACGTTCGCGGCACTATAGACTTCTTCCCCGGCATCGAGCGCGCCAAGAACCTTACCGGCCTGGACGATCCGCTCAAGATTGCCGATTTCTTCCGCAAAGCCGGCATCCCATTCAAGCCGGTTATATCCGGAGGAGGAATCACTAATTTTCTGATCGAGCATATCTGGGTCGAAGCCTTCATCCCCTACGCCAACTATCGAGGCGCGGTGGTGGATGATCAGGGTAAAATCTGGCTTGGCCTTGACACCAGCATCAAACCGCAAGGCTACACCCGCAGCCAGGGGGCGGGCGTTCCTGGAGATCTGCTGGGCATTCTGCGCGATGACTACCTGAACGCCGTCCAGACGCTTTCGCCGCTTGAATACCTCACCGGCAAGCTTGACGAACAACTTGCAGTAAGCCAGCCGGGCATAAGCTGGAGCAGCCTCAAGGACAGTGCCCTCCTGATCCCGGATGTATTGAAAATCATCCCCGACAGCATGCAGTTCAACCAAAAACAGATCACCGGCGAATATCAGTCTCTGCCGGACGAGTTGAAGCACAAACTGACCTTCAGCGCCACGGCGGGCGGCAGCGAACTCTTCTCCATAACTCAAGAAACTCACAAACTCTCCAACAAGCGTCTGGCGCTACGGGCCGAACCGGAAACCGTCGAAGACCAGAACACCATCAATTCCTTCGGAGGATTAAATAATACCCCGGCCTATCTGGTCAGACTGCGTCCGGTTTTGACTCTGGACGGCGAACGTCTGGTCGTCGCTCAGGACGGCCTGCCGATGGGGGCCGATTTCACTCTCACCATCGACATCGTTACCCCCAACGGAACAGAGAGAATCACCAGCGGACAGATTAACGGCAACCTCTCCGTTATCAGCGTGGTGGCACAACAGTCCACGAAAAGCACGAACGACACGAAAATTGTCGATGGGGATGATGCTGAGACTATCTTGTATAAAGAATCCACAAGTTATATTGACAGATGGAGCAAAGCCGAAGATGACCTGGCCGCACTGCTGGGGCAGCGCATCTCACGCCCTACCGTAACCATTGCCGCCGTGGGCGGCCAGATGGAGGTGACCACGCTGCTCGACATCCCCCACGACATGCAGTGGAAAGGGCTCTATCTGGACGCGGGTTACCGACGGATCGAAACCAGCGGCAGGAACGGACAGGAAAAGGAGTTCATGCGTCTGTCGGCGCTACAGGGCTCAATCCTTGAGAACCGCATTTTCGAGGATGATTTAAAGGTGGATTCCGTCTCCACCGCCAAACTGCTGCAACAGGCCAGGACAGGCGGCACACCCATAATCAACATCGACAAGGCCAACATAGACTCGCTCCTGCCGACATTTGCTTTTGATGATAACGTAAAAGCCGACATTGCCAATGCGGTCAACCAGGGGCTGACGGTTACTATCCCGCAGAATGAGATCGCCTATCAGGACTGGAGCGGCATTGGATATGTGAAGGAAAACCCGGAGACGGGCGAATCGGGCTGGATGCTGTCCGGGAGCGTGGCGGGGGGGATGACGGCGGTTGCCAAAACAGCGTGGATACAACAGGACTTGGCGAGCCTGCTGCAAAGCCCTTATACAACCACTAAACCAAACAAGAATATAAACGAAGCCAGTCGCGCCCTCCGTATTGGTGACTATCAGATCGGGACGGCCGGGAAAGCTCTCCCTGCACCTCTGATTGTACAGGTAGTGGACGCAAAGAATAACCCGGTACAGGGCATTGAGGTCACTTTTCGCATTATTCTGGGTGGAGGAAGTATTCAAACTTTGAGTGCAACTGGCGCGGTTGGTCCCAAATCCGAATCGACCGTAAAGGTAACCACCGGTGCTGACGGCATCGCCCGCGCCAAATTCACACTGGGCAAATACACTGCCGATGCGCCCTTGTATTTATCCGGCGATCCGAACGCCATC
>JACRCG010000069.1 GCA_016219145.1 Deltaproteobacteria bacterium
AGCAGTTCTCACAGAGGCACAGAGCTCACAGAGTTATAACTATCAGTATTAACAGGATAATTCAATTGAAAAGGTTCTGAATTCAGATCACCTTTTGGGTGAAACCCTTTCTGCTTGTAAATACAGTTTTTCTCTGTGTCTTGTGAACTCTGTGAACTCTGTGAGAGTAACTGACGTTTTTAGGATTATGTCTAGGTATCGGCAGAAACCGGCAACTCTTGAACGTTTTCCGGGAAAGGACCGTATTTTTCTGGATGAGCTCAATCCCAGGTATTAGCGTCTTGCTGGTCTGGTGTCAAACGCGCCGGCTAAGGTGCTTGACAACAGCAATTGAACGGAGTAAGAAGGGATAACCTTTGATATTCTTTATTAAATGAGGTGAGAGCAATGGTGTCAGCCAGAGAGCCATACTCTTTGAATTAGGTCGATGCAGTCAGCCGGCGGGCTGAGTGATCGGCCTTTTGCCGTTTATGGGTTAATCCAAAGGAGGCGAATATGTTAAAAAAACGGATCAAACAGGTTGTCTCGGCTTTTGTGTTTTCCTTGCTTATGGTTTCTGGCGCCATGGCCCAGAATCAGACGATTCTGGGGATATGGGAGCGGGAGAAAGATGGAGTGCAGATAAAGTTTGAGAGAGAAGGCAGTGCCAATTTTAAGGGCACGCTTGCGAAACTCTCTGATAGTCAGCTCCATATGGGCTTTAGCCCTGGAGAGAATAACGTCAATGCCCAATGGGATGAAAGAGCCCAGAAATACATAAGAAATTTCAAAACCAGGAAAAATGACGGGACCAGCAGGTGGCATGACGGAACGTATACCATTATTAACGCCGACCGGTTACAGGATGAAAATGGCGGTTATATGAACAGGGTCGGCAGAGCCCGAAATCCGGAGAGCTTTCAATCGCATCCTTCACCGTCACTCCCTTATCTTGTTGGCTGTTTTAAAGATTCCGCGTATTCGAGAGATATGACAGGACATACCTTTTCCCTCGGCAACATGACGACGGAAGCCTGTATCTCAGCCTGCAGCCAGAAAGGGTTCATGTATGCCGCGACCCAGTTCGGCTCACATTGTTTCTGCGACAACAAATATGGGGGACAAGGTTCGGCCAGTAATTGCGATATGCGCTGTTCTGGTGATTCCAGCCAGATATGTGGCGGACATTCCGCTAACAGCGTTTACAAAATAAAGGAATCAACGGAGTCATCAAAGCGGCCGGATGCCAGCGCAGGTTCGTCAATCAGCGGCGAATGGCGGATGAATGCAAACGGTTTTGAGGGGGTCATGGAGATAAGCGGTTCACCCGATTCATACGCAGGTCGTTTCAAGCTCGCTGGCGGAACTTGGGAGGCCATGCTGGAGCTTAAAATTCAGGGCAACACAATGTCGTTCCTGCGTGCCCATGCTCAACAACGCTACACTGGTACGATAAGAGGCGCCAGCATTTCCGGTACTTTTACCCAGGGTGGGGCAGGGAGCTACTCATGGCGGGCGTCGCAGGTATCCTCTACGGCAGCAGCCGGAAAGAGCGGGAGTTTTCAGGACAGTGAACCTGTTGCCCGAACCATTTTCAATAACTGGAACAAGGCCGGCGTCACGAACGGGCCGACAAAAAGCACACAGTTTTCCATCAGCAGCTCTGTAACTGTAACAAGTATACTGAATTATCACTGGAACAACGGACAGGGCTATTCCATCGGCACCATCGCACTGAAAGGCAGTAACGGCACAGTTTACGGCCCCTGGCAGGCAAGCGGTCTGCAGAGTTCTGTACCGTCTGCCAACTGGATTGTAAAGCCATACATTACTATTCCTGCCGGGACATATACGGTGATTGATTCTCATCCGGCGTCATGGTCACAGAATTCGGGATCACATGGCGCAGGTTTCAGCAGCATATCAGGCTATTAGGATAAGTTTTATTTTTGCGGTCTCCATTGCTTCCAGGATAATCCGGAAATGAAATTCCGGTTTAACCTGCTGGAGGTTCAGCTCGTGCCGCTGATAAGTTATAACAGGCATAAAGAGATCAGGAGTGGAGGTGAAACTGTACTTTCCGGAATTCTGTGCTAGTATCTGTTTCAACAACGACTTCCCACAGGAGCCACACGATGAAATATCCCCTTTTAGCTTTGACGGCGCTGGTTTTTTCGGTTAGCGGCTGTGCCATGTTTACGGCCTGGAAAAGCATCCCTCCGCCGGGCGGCTGTGACCAGTGCCACACCCAGGCGATCAGCACCAACTGGCAGGTGAGCTATCAGGTTGTAGACATAGCGGACGAGCGGGGTCGTCTTGCCTTCCAGACCCCCGAGCACAATCAACCGGTGACCGGCAGGCCGGAAAATCCTCTGGAGGCCAGGAAGGTTGAGGAAAAGGCCTGTTTTGATTGCCACAAGTCGCCAAACCAGCAGCATCGCGAGCGCAAGGGGCGTTTTCATCACTAACCCTGAAACGGCAAGTAATCTCACAGAGTTCACAGAGGCACAGAGAGAAGTACTATATCTGATCACAGGGGGTCCGCTCATAAGGGGAACGGTTGCCGGTTTACAGCTGCTTAAAGCTCTGTGGGCTCTGTGCCCCTGTGAGAACGGTTTTTTGTTACACGTAAGTCAGGCTGCTGGAATAACACAGAACAACTGATAAGTACTTTCCGCTGCTTCGTGTTTCAAATGCTTTTACCCGCCGTACAGCACCTGCTGCACGGCGGTTTTGTTACAGAGATGGAGGAAGCGTTGACAGAGAAAGACAAAAGGATTGTTGGCCCGGAAACGGTGCGGATGCTTGAGTTGGGGCATCCCTGGGTCGTTGCCGACACATACACGAAAAAATGGCCGGCTGGACAACCAGGTCAATCAGTTGAACTCTGCGACGGACAGGGGCGCTATCTGGCCACGGCCCTGCTCGATCCGGCTGATCGCGTTGTGGCGCGTGTGCTGGACCGGCAGCGGATTCGGCTGGATCGGGGCTGGCTGATGAAACGTGTGCAGGCCGCCATAGATCTGCGCCGCCATCATGCCGACCTGACTGAAACCGATGCTTATCGCCTGGTAAATGCCGAAGGGGATGGCCTGCCTGGCCTGACGGTTGATTGCTACGCCGGCTATCTGATGCTGCAGCTCTACAGTGCCGCCTGGAGGCCGCATCTGGCCTTGCTTACCAAAGTATTGCAGGAGCTGCTGTCTCCGGTCGGAATTTACGAAAAGCTTAGGCCCCGAGAGACCAGGGAGCTGGAGGCGCAGAGCGACTCCAAGAACTACGGTCGTCTGCTGGCCGGGGGTCCGGCTCCGCAGCGGCTGGAAGTTCGTGAGAACGGCTTGACTTTTCTGGTGAGTCTGGAGCAGGGGCTCAACAGCGGACTGTTTCTTGATCAGCGCAGAAACAGGCGTGATCTGATGCAGCGGGTTGATGGAAAGCGTGTGCTGAACCTGTTTGCCTACACCGGAGCTTTCTCGGTTGCTGCTGCGGCTTCCGGCGCGACCCTGGTGACCGGTGTGGACGCTTCGCCTGGCTACAGCGACTGGGCCAGAGCCAATTTCGGGGCTAACCGCCTGAATCCCAAACGGCACGAATTCATCGTCGGCGACTGCATGGCCGTGCTCGGTAATCTGGCGCAGAGCAACAAAAAATACGACGTCATCCTGATGGATCCTCCGTCATTTTCAACGACCTCCAAAAGCCGCTTCACGACCAGAGGCGGGACATCCGATCTGGCGGCGGCGGCCATTAAACTACTCGTTGATGGCGGTTTGTTGATCACATCTTCCAATCATCAAAAAGTCGATGTGGCTGATTATCTTAAAGAATTGCGCCGGGCCGCCCTGCAATCCGGCTGTGAGCTGCGGGTGATCTCCCTGTTCGGCCAGCCGGAAGATTTCCCCTATCCTGTCACCTTTCCGGAGGGGCGCTACCTTAAATATGCGGTCTGTGTGAAGTCTTGAAATTGATATGATCGAGATAAAAGAAACAGACATAAAGATCGACTATTACCGCGCCTCCGGACCGGGCGGTCAGCATCGCAACACGACCGATTCGGCGGTGCGGATCCGCCATCTGCCGACCGGCATTGTGGCCCAGGCTTCCGAGAACCGCTCGCAGCTTCAAAATCGCGAGGTTGCCATGGAGCGGCTGCGGCAGGCGCTTGAAAAGCGCGAACGCAAGGCCAAAAAACGGATTGCCACACGTGTGCCCAAGCGTGCCAAAGAGGTTCGCCTCACCGGGAAAAGGATCGTGTCGGAGAAAAAGCGCCTGCGCAGTACTCTGGAGTAATTTTCTCACTTGTACTCCTCCCAGAATTCGTTTGACTCACTACGCTTAACACAGTAATTTAGCTTGTTTAAATTCCGGAGTTAATCATGCTGCGCGCATATCTATATCTGGCGGTGTTTATTCCGCTGACGTTCCTGTTCTCGGTAAGCTCTTTCATCTCGACGCTGTTTGACGGCAGCGGCAGAGCTTATGCCTGGCACGCCCGGCTCTGGGGACGTCTGGCGCTGGGACTGGCCGGAGTCAAGGTGTCGCTTGGCGGAGCCGAACATATTCCGGACGGGCCGGTCATATTCATGAGCAATCACCAGAGCAGCTTTGATATTCCGGCGCTTCTGGCAGCCATGCCGCGCCGGATTCACTGGATTGCCAAGAAGGAGCTCTTCGATATTCCGGTGTTCGGTCAATCAATGCGGCGTGGAGGCTACATTCCGCTGGACCGCGGCGATGGCCGCAAGGCCCTGCAGAGCATGGATGCCGCCGCAGCCACCATTCGTCAGGGCAAAAGCGTGGTCATGTTTCCGGAAGGTACCCGCACGGTGGACGGCAAGCTGCTCCCCTTCAAACGGGGCGGATTCATTCTGGCCCGCAAGGCGGCGGTGCCGGTCATACCGGTCACAATCAACGGCAGCGGCAAGGTCAATCCGGCTGGCCGGATCAGGTTGTACAGCGGCGACATCAGGATTGTACTGCATCCGCCGGTGAGCGTCCCTGGCGACCTGAAAAAGAGCGAAACCGAAAGCTGGATGATGGAAAACGTGCGGAAAAGTATTGAAGCCGCCCTGGAGAGTTGAATGAGTATCGGCTACAAGTATATCGGATTGATCATGGCCGGCCTGGCGGCCATCTGCTGGGGCCTGCCTGCCTCCCATCGCCTGAAGTTTCCTTTTGATATCGGCGCTGCCCTGATCGTTCTGGCGGGTGTCATTGCCATGACATTGGGCGTGCTGCTGACATGTATCCCCGGTTTTTTTTAGCATCCCCTCCCTTGACGGGAGGGGATTGAGGGGAGGGTGAAGTTGCCGACGGAGTAAAATATGGCACTCTCCCCCACCCCCTGACCCCCTCCCGCAAGGGGAGGGGGGACTCCATTGCAAACGAGAACTTATGTTGAAAGAAAAAATGAAAAGCATAC
The DNA here is from genome assembly GCA_016219145.1 of Deltaproteobacteria bacterium. GTDB lineage: Bacteria > Desulfobacterota > Desulfuromonadia > Geobacterales > Pseudopelobacteraceae > JACRCG01. The sequence goes on from JACRCG010000069.1 coordinate 5,402, forward strand.
TTGTAAACGGGGTGGTCATTATTGTCATCAGCCTGTTCCTGTTTCTGGCCGGCACCTGGTGGCGGATGAGCGCCCAGTTCAGCCTTGGTCAGGAGGCGCTGCGAAAAGGAGATTTTCCGGGCGCGGTGGCCGGTTTCGAGTCGGCCCTGCATATGTACATCCCTTTCCATCCCACTATCAAAAAAGCGGCCGAGCAGCTCTGGCTGATCGGCGAGAACAATGAAAGAGCTGGAAACGTCACGCGAGCCCTGATTGCCTATCGCGCCCTGCGCAGCTCGTTCTATGCCGACCACTGGCTGGTCACGCCGGGAGAAGAGTGGATCGCGCGCTGCGACAAAAAGATTGCTGCCCTGATCCCCATGCAGCGGGAAAGATAGACTATGCAAAGCTCTGAATCACATTCGGCATTACAGATCGTTGCGTTAGGCGGTTTAGGCGAGATCGGCATGAACATGATGGCCTACCAGCATGGCGACGATATTATCATCGTCGATTGCGGCCTGATGTTTCCCAGCCCGGACATGCTCGGCATCGACTACGTCATCCCGGATATTTCCTGGCTGCGTGAGCGCAGTGAGCAGATCCGCGCCATCTGCCTGACCCATGGCCATGAGGATCATATCGGCGCGCTCCCTTTTGTATTGCAGGAGTTGAACGTACCGGTCTACGGCACGGCCCTGACGCTGGGTTTCGTCAATGAAAAACTGAAAGAGTACAAGCTGGACGACTGTGTGGAGCTGATCGTCGTCAAGCCGCGCGATACGGTCAGCATCGGCTGTTTTCGGGTTGAATTCCTGCGGGTGGCGCATTCGGTGGTGGACGGCTGTGCGCTGGCGATTACTTCTCCGGAAGGGGTCGTGATCCATACCGGAGATTTCAAAATCGACCACACTCCGGTGGACGGGCAGCTGACTGACCTGGCCAGCCTTTCCCGCTACGGTGAGGCCGGAGTGCTGGCGCTGTTGTCGGATTCAACCAACGTTGAGCGCGAGGGGTATACCCTGTCCGAGAAGTATGTTGGAGAGGCGTTCGCCGATATCTTCCCCAAATGCTCGGGGCGCATCATCGTAGCGGCCTTCTCCAGCAGTATCCACCGTGTGCAGCAGGTGGCCGACGTTGCCGCCCGCTGCGGCCGCAAGCTCCTGCTGAACGGCCGCTCGATGGTGAAAAACGTGCAGATCTCCCGCCAGTTGGGTTATCTGACCATCGCCGACGAGCAGATCATGGATCTGCGGGAGCTTCCCCATCTGCCGCCCGAGCAGGTCTGTATCATCTCCACTGGCAGTCAGGGGGAGCCGATGAGAGCGCTGACCCGCATCGCCATGGACGATCACAAGCAGATCAAACTTGAGCCGGGCGACACCGTCATACTCTCGTCGCGCGTCATTCCCGGCAACGAACGCACTATCTCCGAGCTGATCAACCACCTTTACCGTCGCGGCGCCGAAGTTTTCCATGAAAAGGTTTCCGAGGTGCATGTCTCCGGCCACGCCAGCCAGGAAGAGCTGAAGCTGATGCTCAACACAGTCCAGCCCCGTTTTTTCATCCCGATCCACGGTGAATACCGTCATCTGGTCAAGCATATCGAGCTGGCCCGCAAGGTCGGCATTCCACAGGAGCGCTGCATCCTGGCCACCAACGGCCAGGTCGTCTCATTCTACTCCGGTACGGCGGCGATTGTGGAACAGATCGAGTCGGGCCGGGTGTTCGTGGACGGCAAGGGGGTCGGCGATGTCGGCACGGTTGTCCTGAAAGACCGCAAGCACCTCTCCGAAGACGGCATGATCGTGGTCATCATCGGCATGAATCACTCCACCGGCGCGGTCATTTACGGCCCGGATCTGGTCTCGCGCGGCTTTGTCTTCGAGGATGAAAGCCAGGAATATCTGGAAAATGCCCGTGGTGTTGTGATTGCGGCACTGGACGAGCTGAACGTAGAGATGCGCTGCGACAATGAAGAGGTCAAGACCGCTGTCCGTCAGGCCCTGCGGCGTTTCTGCAAGAAAACCATCGAGCGCAGGCCGGTTATTCTGCCGGTGATTATGGAGATGTAAATTTTATTGTTTCTGCATTTCAGCACTAATATACGATAAGCAATTCCCGCACTGTAGTACCTCCCACCTCGCTATTATTCCATCTTGCATCTAAGATGCATTTATGCATAATATACCTGTTCCAGCATCCCGCCGAATATAGCGCCAGTTACGCGAGGTTCCCGTCATGTCCGTCAATACAGCTCCTGTCGCTGCAAGCCCAGGTTTGAACACTTTTCTTTTTGACAGCAGTTCCCAGGCCCTGGTCAACGCCATGGGGGTGGGATTTCTGGCGGTCGATACCTCCGGCATAACCATTTTGGCCAATACCATAGCGAACGATTGTTTCGGGACTTTTTCGGGGGGTGATCTGAAAACGGCTGTTCCCGAACTCTGGCCGAAGGTCGGGCAGGTACTGAAGGGACGTAATAAAACCAGCGAATTTTCGCTGCGCCGTGGGAAAAAAAACTACCTGATCAGGATTAATCCGCTGGTTATTGATTCGGAGCAGTCAGGCGCTATCTGTGTTTTTATCGAAAGCTCCGGTCTTGAAGAGATGGCGATGCAGATGAGTTTTTTTCAGGACATCATCGGCGAGCTGGAAGCGGTTATCAACTCATCTTCGGAAGGGCTCTGGATCTGCGACGGAGAGGCAAATGTCCTGCGCATGAATCCGGCCTCCGAACGAATTCATAACATCAGGGCCGAGGATGTAATCGGCCGCAACATGCAGGAACTGGTGGATGAAGGCTTCATAGACAAGTCAGCCACGCTTGAGGTTATAAAGACCAGAGGTGTCGTGAATCTTTTACAGCAGAGAAAACGGCGCAAACTGGTCATAACCGGCACACCGGTCTTCGACCCGGACGGGAGGCTGATTCGGGTCGTTTCAAGTGTCAGGGACATAACCGAAATTGAAACAATGCAGAGAGAGCTTGAGGAGCAGGAAGCGCTTAAAGATCAGTTGCGTAATCACATGCTGGAGTTGCAGCATATCGAGTTGGCATCCCGGCGCGTAATCGCCAAAAGTCCCTGTATGCTGAAAGCCTTAAGGCAGGCTATAAAGGTGGGCTCTGTTGACTCTTCAGTGCTTCTGCTGGGAGAGTCCGGCGTCGGAAAAGGTCTCATAGCCGATATCATTCATCAAAACTCTCAGCGGTCTCAAAGGCCGCTGATAAGGATAAATTGCGGCGCCATCCCGGACTCGCTGATCGAGTCGGAGCTGTTTGGATACGAAAAAGGGGCCTTTACCGGTGCAAAGTCCAGCGGCAAGCCGGGCTATCTGGAGCTGGCGGACGGCGGGACCCTTTTTCTGGATGAGATAGCTGAGCTGCCGTCTCCATCACAGGTCAAGCTGCTGCGCTTTCTTGAGGATGGCCGCATCACCAGGCTGGGAGGGACTTCCAGTCGCAAGGTCGATGTTCGCATACTGGCCGCCACGCACCGTGATCTGGAAGAGATGATCAGCCAGGACAAGTTTCGTCTGGATCTCTACTATCGCCTCAAGGTTGTGCCGATCCACGTTCCCGCCGTAAGAGAGCGCAAGGAGTGTATCTTGCCGCTCATCCAGCACTATATCGAGCACTTCGGTTCAAAGAACGGCATTAACAAACGGCTCACCCGCGCCGCTTCGGATGCTTTATTATCATACAAATACCCCGGCAATGTGCGCGAGCTGATGAACATCTGCGAACGGCTGGTGGTAATGTCAGAAACGGATTTGATAGATCTCAAGGATCTGCCGAACGACATTGTGCCGCGCAAAGAAGCGGTTACCGAGTTTACCGTAGAATGGATGGGCGGCATGACGCTCCAGCAGGCGATGGAACAGCTGGAGCGCACCATGCTGACTCAGGCGCTCAAGCTGCATGGAAATCAGCGGCGCATGGCTGCCGCACTGGGCATAAATCAATCTACCATTGCACGCAAGCTGGAAAAACATGGCTTAAGCGGAATCCGTCCGGATTAGTGAGTCATGCATAGCTCTTTGATGCAATAGTGCATCAAGATGATATGCTACCGTTCTGGATTATAATTATGTTTGCCTGAAACGCTCCCTTGATAAGCTGGTCAGCACAGAATCCTGCCGAACTGACCAGATAAAGCTGCACCCGCCGTCATGGCATAACATCCCGATATAACTTCTTCTTTTAAGAACACCCCCCTTGCTTGCCGTATTCGCCCCCTTTTGAACTGTAGCATTAACTGACAATTTGAACAGAACACTACATTTGGCATGTTCGATGCAATTTGTTTTAAACAGATGTTTTGCCTGTTACAACACACGAAGTGGTCAGCGACAATGTCCACATCCAGCGCTACTTCCGGCCTGAAAAGCTGCGACAGAATACGCAAGCTGACAGCTGCAACAGATACCGACTCTACTTCAGGTGAACCGGCATGAATGTGATAATCAAGTTTTCCGCTTCGTTCAGAGAAAAATGGGGTGAGGAAGTTTTGCGAAAGTGCCGCCCCGGGTCAAGTATCATTGACCTTATTACCGCTATCGGCATCCCGGACAACGAAAGCTTCACAATTATGCTGAATGGGAGCAACGCATCGATGAACGATCAGCTGCATGAAGGCGATACACTTTCGCTGATGCCGCTTGCCGCAGAAATCCGTAAATAAGGCGTTTGCTCCGCATTTGCCGGGTTATATCAATTTGATTGCAGCACAACACAGAAAGGGAGGTTCAAGATGAAACGCAAAACCGTATCACTGGCAACAGCACTGCTGCTCTGTTTAACTTCTGCGGTCAGTTTCGCCGCAGAAACAATCAAAATCGGAGCGCTCTATCCGATGTCAGGCAGAGGCGGCCTGTATGGACAGGATTCCGAGGCAGCCATCAAGATTGCCCTGGCCGAAGTCAACGCCAAAGGCCTGCCGGGGGGCAGAAAGCTGGAAGCGATCGTGACTGATGACCAGAGCAAACCGGCGCTGGCGGTTACTCTCGCCAAGCGCTACATCACTGAGGACAAGGTGAAGTTCCTCTATGGTGTTGTTTCGTCCGGCGCAGCCCTGGCCGTAACCGAGGTCAGCAAGGAGTACAAAACCATCTTTGTCGGTTCTGACCACGCCGCTACCGACCTGACCGCCAATGCTTTCCAGAAATATTATTTCCGGGTCAGCAACAACACCTACCAGTCAATGGCGGCCGGCGCCATGTACATGCAGGAAACCAAGATGGGGGGCAAAATTGCCTACATCGGACCTGACTACGCCTATGGCCGGGACCAGATCGCTGAACTCAAGTACTCGCTTGGCAAGCTTGGCGTGAAGTACGAAATGGTCGGCGAATTCTGGCCGAAACTGTATGAGCCGGACTACACCTCCTATATCACAGCCATAATCAAGGCCAAGCCGGATGTACTGGTTTCCGGTTTCTGGGGCGGCGATACGGTTGCCTTCATCAAGCAGGCCAAGGCTTACGGTCTGTTCGACAAGATGAAGTATTTCCATCCGGATGGCGGCGGCAATTACGAAGTCTTTTCGACCCTTGGCGCAGAATGTCCCGAAGGGCTGATCATGTCCGCTAGACACCACAACAACTGGCCTGATACAAAAGAAAACAAGGATTTCGTTCAAAAATTCCATAAAGCTACCGGCAGATACCCCTCCTATGCTGCTGAAGGCGCCTATGCCGGTATCCTGGTCATCGCCGAAGCTATCCGGAAAGTTGGTAATGCCGATGATACCGAAGCGCTTATCAAGGCTATGGAAGGCATGAAAATAAAGCTTCCAGAAGATCCGGCCGGCTTCACCTCCTATATCGATCCGAAAACCCATCAGATGGCTCAGGCCCAGGCCATCGGCGTGACAGTCAAGAATGATAAATTCCCGCCGGCAAAATATGCGCTTGGCAATATGAAGGTCTATGCCGCTGACAAAATCATGCCGACTCAGGAATACATCGACATTTTAACCAAGTCCAAGAAGAAATAATCCCAAACAGGATCAAGGCGTCTCCCCTCTCCCTAACCCTCTCCCACAAGGGGATTTAAAGCCCCCCTCCCTTCGATGGGAGGGGATGGGGGGAGGGTGAAAGGCAGTATTACGAAGGTGCAATTTTCAAACCTGGCACTACTGATTTGAAACTGAAATAACGGAGCCTTTACATGAGTTTTGAAATTTTCATTTCCCAGTTTTTCGGCGGTCTTTCAGTGGCGATGCTGCTGTTTCTGGTGGCAAGCGGCCTGACACTGATTTTTGGTGTGGCCAAAGTATTCAACTTTGCCCACGGTTCGTTTTACATGATCGGCGCTTACTTCAGTTATCAGGCTATCGCCCTGTTCGACAACTTCTGGATCGGTGCTGTTGCGGCCGCTCTGGGGGCCGGTCTGGTCGGGATGCTGCTTGAGATCTGCTTTATCCGCAGGATTGCCGGACGGGAGGAGGAAGGGGCCTTTCAGATCCTCCTGACCTACGCCTTTATCCTGATTCTGGACGATGCGGTCAAGTTTATCTGGGGGCCGGCCTACAAAACGATCTCGAAACCGGAATCTCTGGCAGGATCGATGGATTTTGGAGCCGTCACCATCCCGACCTACAACCTGTTTATCATCGTGCTCGGCCTGGTGATTGTCGTCAGCGCCTGGTATGTGCTCAGCCGGACTAAAACCGGCAAGATCATCCTGGCGGCCTCTACGGATACGCAGATGGTCGGAATGCTGGGCGTAAATGTTTCACTGGTCATGAGTCTGGTGTTTGGAGTAGCGACTGCGATGGGCGGTCTGGCGGGAGCCATGGCCGCTCCACTGCGGACGATTGCTCCCGGCACCGGGGTTGAAGTCATCATCGACTCGCTGATCGTCGTAGTCATCGGGGGACTGGGGAACTTCTGGGGGGCGCTGTTTGCAGCACTGCTGATCGGCGAAGTCAACGCCTTCGGTATCCTCTGGATGCCGCAGTGGGCCTCCCTGCTCAGCTTTGCGGTCATGATCGTGGTACTCATCTTTAAACCGAAGGGGCTGTTCTCCCGCGAAAAAGGGAGGAAGAAAATATGAACAATAAACTTGTCACCATGGCCCCTTGGCTGGCCTATTTCCTGATTTTCGGCAGCCTCGTCTTTGCCGGAGGCGATCACACCATCCATATCGCATCTCAGGTTATCATTCTCGGGCTGTTTGCAATTGCATTCAATGTCCTGTTCGGCACAACCGGTCTGCTTTCATTCGGCCAGGCCATATTCTACGGCCTGGGAGCCTACATCACCGGCATGATGGCCAAAAGTTTCGGTGGAGATTTTTTTGTCTGGGCGCTCTTGATCGCTCCGGTGGCGGCAATAACCCTCTCTGTTCTTCTGGGCGCCTTGAGCCTGCGCCTGTCGGACGTCTATTTCACCATGCTGACGCTGGCATTTGCCCAACTGGTCTGGGGAATATGCGTCAAGTGGTCATCATTTACAGGCGGCGACGACGGCATTCAGGCCATTCCAAAGCCGGAGCTGCTGGCTGGCGGGCTTAACTACTACATTTTCTCTTTTATCATTGTAACCGTCTGCATCTACCTGCTCTGGCGTCTGGACCGCTCTCCCTTTGGGGCCGTTCTGAAAGGGATCAGGCAGAATCCTACCCGGATCAGCTTTATCGGCCTGAACGTATTCCGCCACAAACTGCTGGCCTACATGATCTCATCCGGCTTCACCGCTGTTGCCGGCGGCCTGTACGCCGGAATCGACAAGAGCATTCATCCTGACATGTTTGTCTGGACCATGTCCGGCAGTATCATTCTGATGACTATTCTGGGCGGCATGCGGAGCTTTTTCGGCCCTCTGATCGGCGTGGCGATTTTCATTCTGCTGGAAGATGTGATCGGCCGTTCCACCCAATATTGGTCCTTTGTGATCGGGGCCATCATGATAACCGTCGTGCTGCTGTTTCCGAAGGGTGTTGTCGGTATTTCACGGCACTTCGCAGGATTGTTTGCGAAAAAAGGAGGCCAGCTTGACAACCCTTGAACTGAGACATGTGAACAAACACTTTGGCGGCCTGCACGTTTCGCGGGACATCACCATGGGGATCGAACAGGGCGAACTGACCGCCATCATCGGCCCCAACGGCGCCGGTAAAACAACGCTGTTCAATGAAATTACCGGCTACATCACGCCGGACAACGGCAGCATTTTATTTGATGGAGTCGAAATTACGGGCGCTGAACCCGAAAATCTTGTCAAAATGGGAATTGTGCGGGCCTTTCAGGTGGCCAGCCTGTTCATCGACGAAACGGTATACGACAATATCTACCTGGCGGCACTGGCCTTCCACGGCAAAAACGGCAATATTTTCACCAACCGGCAAACATACAAGGATGTTGCCGAACATTGTCATTTCATCCTGGGCAGACTCGGATTAAGCGGCAAAGAGAACCTGAAGGCCTTCGAGCTTTCCCACGGCGACCAGAAGGTTCTGGATATCGCCATTGCTCTGACCATGAAGCCGAAACTGCTGCTTCTGGATGAACCGACCGCCGGAATGTCACCTGACGAGCGGGTCAAGATGACCCGCCTGATCCGGGCCATCCATGAAGAGTTCCAGTTGACCACCGTCTTTGTCGAGCATGACATGGATATGGTGTTCGGGATTGCCGACATCATCCGGGTGCTGGTGCATGGCGAATTGATCGCCGAGGGGAACGCTGAAGAAATCCAGAAGAATCCGGCTGTTATTGAAGCCTATCTTGGCCATGAGGTGCTCTGATAATGAATGAAACACTGCTCGTGCAAAATATCCATAGTTATTATGGCAAGAGCCATATTCTTTTCGGTGTCGATTTTTCCGTAAAAAAGGGGGAAACCTTCTGCTTGATGGGAAGAAACGGCGCCGGTAAAACCACAACCTTCAAAAGCATCGTCATGCTGGTTCCCCCCAAAGAGGGCAAGGTGATCTTCCATGGCAAAGAGATCAACGGACTTAAGCCATATCACGCCGCGCGGCTCGGCATCGGCCTGGTTCCCGAAGACCGGCGGATATTTGGCGATCTTACGGTAAAGGACAATCTTCTGCTCGGCACTTCCAGCGGTCGCCACGGCTACTGGAATCTGGAGCAGATCTATGAATATTTCCCGATTCTGCTTGATTATCAGGACAAGCTGGCCGGAACGATGTCAGGCGGGGAGCAGCAGATGCTGACTATCGCCCGGACCCTGATGGGCAACCCCGAAATCCTGCTGCTGGACGAGCCGACCGAAGGTTTGAGTCCGGTCATGGTCAAGGTTCTTAAAGATCTGGTGCTGAAGATCAAGGAGCTTGGTACTACTATTTTGTTGTCCGAACAGAATATCAAGTTCTGCATGGCAGTTGCCGACAGGGTGGTCATCATCGACAAGGGGCATATCGTCTATCAGGCTGATGTAGAAACCTTCCGGCAGGATGAGGATGTTAAAAAGAGATATCTGGCCGTTTAAATAAGGGAGAAACCAATGGATACAGCAATACATTATTTCAAAACCACGGTAAAAATAATTACCGGTATAAAGTCGGTAACGACACTCCCCGAAGAGATCAAACAGCTCGGCGGGAAAAAAGTATTCATCTTTACTGACGAAGGGATCGTCAAGGCCGGCATCTGTGATCAGGTATTGCAGATACTGGAAGGGTCTGTTGAATCAGTTTCAGTGTTTGGAAAAGTTCCTCCCGAACCTCCTCTGGAAACAATTTACGAATGCCTGAAACTGGCCCAGGAAGCCCAGTGCGATCTGATAATCGGCCTGGGGGGCGGTTCGGCCATGGACGTCGCCAAGGTGATTTCTGTCCTTTTGACCAACGAGAAGAGCCTGGATCAGATGATCGGTGTCAATCTGGTTGAGAAGCGCGGGATCCCCAAGATTCTGATTCCAACCACAGCCGGCACCGGCAGTGAAGTCACGCCGATTGTCATTTTGACCGACCAGTCGGAAAACCTGAAAAAAGGGGTGGTTTCGGACTTCCTTTTTCCGGAGACAGCCATTCTTGATCCTGAACTGACCGTATCTTTGCCGCCCGGCGCGACCGCAGCCAGCGGCATGGATGCATTGATACATGCCGTGGAAGCCTACACCTCGTTGAATGCGACAGCGATGACCGACCATCTTGCCTTGCGGGCCATTGAACTGGTCGTCGGCAACATCCGCAGCGCCTGGGCCAACGGCAGCAATCTGGAGGCCCGCATGAGTATGCTGGAAGGCAGTCTGCTGGCGGGGCAGGCCTTCGCCAATGCCGGTGTTACCGCTGTACACGCCTTCGCCTACCCGTTGGGCGGCGAGTTTCATGTGGCGCATGGAGTGGCAAATACAGTCATGCTCTGTGCGGTATTGCGCTTCAACATGATTGCCAACCTGAAGAAGTTTGCTGCGCTGGGAAGATTGCTCTGTCCCGATGTCACATCACAGGACAGCAAGCTGCTGGCGGAGGCCGGCATACGCTTTCTGGAGGGATTGATTGTTGATCTGCAACTGCCCAGAACCCTGCAGGAACTGAAGGTTCCGCGCGAGGCAATTCCCGGCATGGCAGAAGGAGTCATGAAAGTTACTCGGCTATTGGCAAACAATCCGCGAAAGATTACACTCAAGGACGCAAACGATATCTATCAGATTGTGTATTGAAATAAGTAAAGCGAGGTTTACCATGTCGATCAAGAGTGACAAGCGCAGTGACTACAGACATTTTCACACAATTACAACCCGCTGGATGGACAACGACACTTACGGCCATGTCAATAACGTCATTTACTACAGCTGGTTTGATACGGCAGTGAACCAGTTTCTGATCGCCAATGGTGTACTGGATATTGAACGGAGTCCGGTGATCGGACTGGTAATTGAAACGCAGTGCAACTACTTTGCGCCGCTTGCATTTCCGGATCGAATAACTATCGGTATACGTGTAGCCAAACTTGGTAATTCGAGTGTGCGCTATGAAGTGGGGGTCTTCCGGGAGGATGAGGAGGATGCTGCGGCCAGGGGGCATTTCATTCATGTCTATGTCAGCCGCAATGAGCGCAGGCCGACTGCAATTCCAGACTCCATGAGGGCGCTGCTTCAGACTATCCAGGTATAGGTGTCTGCTTGGCTCTCCAGGGTTTTATGATTGAGTGGAAGTAACCCGAACAGGCTGATCCGCTTTTCCGTTTAAGTGCTCGAAAACAAAAAACTTGCGCAAGAGAAGCGCTTTCGGATAATGGATTATCTATGAATGTGGCCATAAAACTTGTTGGAATATTCCAGATCGGCCGTTTTAAGGAAGCCGTTCACGAGTATCCCTCAGGAACCCGAGCCTGCGACATAGTTGCCGAGCTTCGGATCCCCGCTCCTCTGCTCGGGGTCGTGCTTATCAATGACGTACATGCCGGCGTCGAAGATGTGCTGAATGATGGTGACAGGCTCTGTTTATTGCCATTCATAGACGGCGGGTAGTCCAGCCAGTGCCTTCTCTTTTTATAAGCGCTAACTTTAAGCTTTTGGTCCCTTCCCCTTCAAGGGGAAGGTCAGGATGGGGATGGGGATGCGTTTGGTAACTTGCTGAAATAAGCAATCTACCCCATCCCCTCCCCGACCCTCCCCTTGAAAGGGAGGGAGAAAAAAGGAGGAATCGATATGAAATATTTTACCTCTGATCCAGCAGCTGAACCGGCTTCCGTACAGTACACGCGCTGCACCGTCGATCTGAAGAGTGGCAAAATGCAGATGCAAGACGTTCCCTGTCGCAATCTTGAGGATGTTCTGGGAGGTTTCGGCCGCTCGTTCCAGATTCTGGCGGAACGGAATATCAGTCAGGCCTATTGCGATGAGAATCCGCTGATCGTCAATACCGGCCTGCTGACCGGCAGCAGCGCCATGACCGGCATGCGCACCTATTTTTCCGGCTACAGCCCGATCAAGGAATCCAAAAAAGGGTTGCCGGCCGCCATGTGGTCAACCGGCAGCGGAAACTTCGGCGCCAAGCTGAAATGGACCGGCCTGGATGAGCTGATCTTCGAAAACCGCTCCGACAAACCGGTCTACGCCTTAATCAGCGAAACTCCAGCTGGGCCGCAGGTAGAGCTGAAACCGGCTGAACATCTGCTCGGGCTTTCCACCCACGAAAAGATCATGTCCCTCCATAAGGAATACGGCAATGCTCATTTTGCCGCCATCGGCCAAGCCGGAGAGCAGTGGCAGAATGTCTACATGGGCGCTGTGGCGCTCTCAACTGACAACCAGCTGAAATCGGGAGATGACAAGATCCGGTTTGCCGGCAGAGGCGGCATGGGGAGCCTGATGGGCTACAAAAACCTGCTTGCGCTGGTGGCCCAGAGCAGCGATAAAATCAAACCTCTGACACCAGAAGTCAAGGCGGTCAACATCAATGTTGTCAAAGGCGGAGGGGCGGCAAGGCTGCAGCCGATCAGCCGCGGCGGAGGCGGAGGCACCTGGGCTGCCTACGATGTTCTGCAGGCCTTTCATGCAGTACCGCTCAACAATTTCCGGCCGGAGGGTAACGATCTGCCTGAAAAGCTGTTTCGCTCGCAGGTGGAAAAACAATACGTCATCAAATCAGAAGCCTGCTATCGCTGCGGCATAACCTGCCACAACAATGTCCACGAAAAGAAGGAAGACAGCAGCGCCGGCGGTTTCCTGGCCAAATTCGACTATGAACCGCTCAACCTGCTCGGCACCAATCTTGGCATTCATGATGCCGGTCAGGCGGCCCGGCTGATCCATCTGTGCGACAATTACGGCATGGACTCCATTTCCCTGGGGGTGACCATCTCCTACATACTCTCTTTTAACGAGCGGCACCCGGAACAGCTGCTGCTGAACGGCGCAACCTTCGGAGATTTTTCAAGGATCAGGGAGCTGGTCGAGCAGACCGCCCTGGGCAAGCTGCCGGAGATCGGCCACGGTTCCAAGCGCCTCTCCGAAAAAACCGGCGAGACCTCCTATGCCTACCATGTCAAGGGGCTGGAGCTGCCGGCCTATCAGCCGGAAACAAACCCTGGGTATGCCTGGGCCATCGCCGGCGGACATATGTCGATGGGGACCTACGGCCTGCTTACCCGTGAGGGGAAGTCCGATATCGACTCCTGGGTCGAGGGAATCACCCGGACCAAATTACAGATCGTCGGCTTTGACATGATCGGGCTGTGCAAGTTTTTCGATATCACCAAGGGCATCTGTACCCAGATGGTGGTGGACTGCCTCAAGAGCGAGCTCAATCTGGAAGTAACCACGGCAGATCTGTCCGCCGCCGTGCGCAGGGCTTTTTTGCGCGGCCTGGCCCTGGAGCTGCGGCAGGGGTATGAGAAGAGTGAATACACCCTTCCGGCCGAGGTTTGGGAGCGGCCGAACCCGAACATCAAGCTTCCAAATATTTCCAGCCAGGAATTTATGGCTGAGCTGCAGAAAAGGGTCTGGGAGGTGTTCGAGCCGGAACTGGGAGGTCTCCTTCCGAACTCTATTCATGAGTGAGTTGATTGGCTAAAAGCAATCGCTGGTCAACGTCAAAATCCACTTTGCAATCCACACTGATGGCGGTATAATCGCAAGGTTAGAACGCTGTTTAAGAAAGGGCTGCTGATGGCGATTATTTTCAGAAGGCAGACAAAAAGGGCTCTCCCTGGCAAGCAGCTCTGCCAAAAAATATTTTGATTTGATCCTATAAACCGGTGTTGCGGATTTACCGCAGGCCGGTTTCTTGTTTTTCGAGGTACTTCGTGAACTACACACTCAAGGAACTCCTGGACATCCCCAGGCTGCGCGAACTGCTGGATTCGCTGGACGAACTTCACAGCATGCCCTCTGCCATTATCGACACGGAAGGGAATGTTCTCATCGCCACGGCCTGGCAGGATATCTGCACCAGGTTTCACCGAGTCAACTCCGATACCGAAAAGATGTGTATTGAAAGTGACCGGCACATTGAGGCCCGACTGGGCGAACGAGATCCTCATGTCATCTATCGCTGCCCAATGGGGCTGGTGGATGCGGCCATGCCGATAGTTCTGGAAGGTAAACATCTTGGCAACGTGTTTACCGGCCAGCTGTTTATGGAGGCGCCCGACGAAGCCTTTTTTATCAATCAGGCCCGCAAGTATGGCTTTGATGAAAATGAATATCTGGAAGCGATGCGTAAGGTTCCATTTTTCGCCGAGGATAAGCTCCACAAAAATCTGAACTTCATCCATGGTCTTGCCCACATGCTGTCCGAGCAGGGATTGCAGAACAAACGGTTGCAGGAGAACTGGGAGCGGCACCGCATCATTCTCCAGACCGCCATGAGCGGATTCTGGCTGGCGGACATGCAGGGACGGTTAATTGAGGTGAATGATGCCTATTGCCGTATGAGCGGCTACAGTAAACAAGAGCTGCTTTCCATGAGTATCACGGATCTGGAGGCTGTCGAAACCCAGGAAGGAACTTTTGCCAGGATAAAGAAGATTAAGGAAAAGGGAGAGGATCGCTTCGAGTCCCGGCATTGCCGCAAGGACGGGAGTACCTTTGATGTAGAGGTCAGCACCCAGTATCAGCCCTACGATGGCGGACAGTGTGTGACCTTTCTAAAGGACATATCCGAGCGCAAGCAGGCCGAAGAAAGACTTATCCGGAGTGAACATAGTTTTCGCTCCATCATCGAGGAATCGCCGGTGCCGCTTGCGATTAACGATGATCAGGGCAACATCACCTTTGTTAACCGGGCGTTTGTGCAAACAGTCGGCTACACTCTGGACGATATTTCCACACTGGCGGAATGGTGGCCTAGAGCCTACCCGGACCCGCATTATCGCCAGATGTTGATAGACAAATGGCAGGCGAATATGGTCGTGGCGCAACAAACCGGCAATCCGATGCCGGCTCTGGAAGTTGACGTCACCTGCAAGGATGGCCTAATACGCACGTTCCTCTGCAGCACTTCGGCCATGCGGGAAGCCTTTTCAGGAACTCATCTGGTTTTTTTGTATGACATTACCGAGCGCAAGCGGGCCGAAATGCTGCTGCAGCAGAGTGAGGGAGGGTTTCGCAGGCTGTCAAATGAGCAGCAGATAATCCTGAACGCGTCATCAGTGGGCATTGCTCTGGTTAAAAACCGAAAAATTGTCTGGGCCAATCCAACGCATTGTATGATTTTTGGTTATGGAGCCGGTACAACCTGTAATGTTGATACGAGTGAGTTTTATGCCGATCAGGAATCGTATGAAATGGTTGGTGACAGGGCCCACTCAATTATGGCCTCCGGAGGAATTTTTGAAGAAGAAGTGATGATGAAGAAGCGGGATGGTACACCGATATGGTGCAGTCTGGTAGGCCAGGCGGTGAACAATGAAAATATGGACGAAGGCTCGATCTGGATTGTGCAGGACGTCACTGAACGGAAGCGTGCCGAGGAGCAGAGGGCCGAACTGGAAGTGCAATTGATTTCACAGACAATGTTGCAGCAGAGGATCATCGACTTATTGCCGGATGCGACCTTTGCCATTGATAGTGAGCATCGCGTCATCGCCTGGAATAAAGCGATGGCGGAGATGACCGGAATATCAGAGGCCGAGATGCTTGGCGAAGGTGATTATGCCTATGCCATTCCGTTTTACGGAGAAAGACGCCCGATGTTGATTGATATGATCGGCGTTGAGACGGAGACTGTTCTCAAGTTGTACAGCAATGTCAAAGTGAAAGGAAATACACTGATTGCGGAGAGAAACATCCAGCTAAAAGGAAATAGCGACACGCGCCATCACTGGTTCAGCGCCGCTCCGCTGCTGGATCAGGAAGGTCACCTTATCGGCGCGATTGAGTCGGTGCGTGATGTTACCGAATTCAGGAGGGCAGAAGAAGAGCGCGAACTGCTGAGGGATCAGCTCCTGCAGTCCCAGAAGATGGAAGCGGTCGGGCAGTTGGCGGGTGGTGTGGCGCATGACTTCAACAACATGCTGGGGGTAATCATCGGCTACGCCGAGCTTGCGCTGATGAAGCTGGACCCGTCCCAGCCCTACTATAAAAACTTCAAGGAAATAAGTTCTGCGGCCTCCCGTTCTTCCGACCTGACCCGGCAATTGCTGGCCTTCGCCCGCAAGCAGGAGATTGCTCCCAAAGTCATCGACCTGAACACTACCGTGTCTGGAATGCTCAACATGCTGCAGCGCCTGATCGGAGAAAATGTCAATATTAACTGGCATCCGGCCTCCAGCCTCTGGCAGGTCAAGATGGACCCGTCTCAGATCGACCAGATGCTGGCCAACCTCTGCGTCAATGCCCGTCACGCCATTTCCGATGTTGGCCGGATAATCATTGAGACAGGAAACAGCTCCTTTGACAGTAACTATTGCACAAGTCACACATATGTCGAACCGGGCGAATATGTGGCGCTTGTTGTCAGCGACGACGGCTGCGGCATGGACAAGGAAACTCTGGCTCACATCTTTGAGCCGTTTTTTACCACCAAAGGAGTTGGTGAGGGCACCGGCCTGGGGCTTGCCACAGTATATGGCATCATCAAGCAGAATAACGGCTTCGTCAATGTCTACAGTGAACCGGGTCAGGGCACAACCTTCACGATCTATCTGCCGCGTCACATCGGTGAGGCTGGCGAGGCGCTGAACGAAAGCGTAAAGACAGCGGTTCCCCGTGGCTCTGAATTCATCCTGCTGGTTGAAGATGAGCCTAGCATCCTGCAAATGACCGCCCTGCTGCTTGAAGGTCTGGGCTACACGGTGCTGAAGGCGGAGAGTGTCGCCGAGGCCATCCGTCTGTTTATCGAGCATACCGACAAAATCCAGATGCTGATGACTGATGTGATAATGCCGGATATGAACGGCCGTGACCTGGTGAAGGAGCTGCATTCTCTCAATCCACAGCTAAAGTGCCTGTTCATGTCCGGATATACCGCCAACATAATCGCACTCCAGGGTGTGCTGGACGAAGGCGTGAATTTTATACAGAAACCGTTTTCGCTGCTGGATCTGGCAAAAAAAGTGCGGGAAGTGCTGGATGGCAGTATTTAAGTTTACGCGCATATCAATGCACATTTTTGTACACTTGACTGGCAGCACAACTCGGAATACCATGTGCAAAATTAACTTTTATGGAGGAAAAAATGGCAACGTTATCAGCCAGGCGCAACGTCAACATATCCATCGCAAGGGATAATGCTGATTTCGTCAAGAATAATGGAATAAATCTTAGTAAGGCGGTTGATACACTGATTAAAGATATGCGCCGTACAAAAATCCGTGAAGAATGGACTATCGAAAATCGGACTGCGCTGGCCGAGCGGTGCAGAGTGCTGGAGTCTGAAGGGGGCACTGCAGCTGAGCGGCTACATGGCGTACTCCCCGCACAGGAGACCTGATGTGTCACGATTGACGCTCTATAAAAATCATCTGAAAGATCTGACCGGGAGTTACCCGTATCTGCTGGACATACAAAACGACCAAATACAAGCCGGCACGCGCATTGTGGCTCTGGTTCGAAACAGCGGAAAAATTGCCGATATTGCAATCACTACGCTCAGGTTTTCATATGCCGGTGAACAGTATTCTGCCAGTCTGCTTGATCTGTTAACTGTATCCGAACGTAAATTAAGCCCCCCACTTGCACAGCTTGACCATCTTAAAGCAGCACTTACCAATGCCGTTGATTTTATATTTGTTGATTGAGCCGCTTGCAGTTGCATGAGAAATGGATGTTTTGCAAAGTCTCTTTATTCTCAAGGCGAATTCCACAGGGTGCCTTACGAAAATTTAAAAGCTTTGAAATCCGGCAACCGGAGAACGATCATGAGTGATAATTGCATTATCGGCCGGCAGCCGATTCTGGGGCGGAACGAGTATCTGTATGGCTATGAACTGCTTTTTCGTACTACAGATGCTAACGAGGCTGACGTTCAGGACGCCGGCAGAGCCACGGCCAATGTCATCATCAACACCCTGGCCTCGTTCGGGATAGTTGCGCTGTTGGGCGGCCGCAAGGGCTTTATCAACTTTGACTTTGACATGTTGATGGACGAAGCGCTGGAGCTGCTCCCCCGGGAGCATATCGTCATTGAGCTGCTGGAGTCGATCGAGCCGTCGCCGGAATTGATCGAGCGCTGCCTGTACCTCAAGCAAGCCGGATTCCTCCTGGCGCTGGACGACCACCAGTACAGTCCCGACTTTGCCGAACTCTACGCCATTGTCGATATCATCAAAATCGACCTGATCCAGACACCGCTGGAAACTCTACCTGATATATTAGAAGAACTTCGCAAATACCCCTGTAAATTGTTGGCCGAGAAAGTTGAGAGTCTTGGGGAGTTCAAGGCCTGCCATGCCCTCGGCTTCGACTACTTCCAGGGTTACTATTTTGCCAGACCAGACATCTTAAAAAAGAAAAAGATGGATGAGGATGCGACGACACTGCTCAGACTGATGCGTCTGCTGGCTGATGAAGCGGGCATTGATGCGATCGAACTGGCATTCAGAGGAAGTCCGGCACTGACCTACAAGCTGCTGATGCTTGTAAATTCGGTTGCATTCGGGCATCGCCATAAAATCCAGGGGGTGCGCCATGCCATTGTGATGACCGGTCGCGTCCAGATCAAGCGCTGGATACAACTGGCTCTGTTTGCCGCAGATGGTGATGATGCCTTCGATCACCCGCTGGTAGATATGGCCGCCACCCGGGCCGGTCTTATGGAGCAGTTGGCTTTTGTTCATCCGCAGTTGCAGTTTGATGAAGAGTCGTCAGAGCGTGCCTTCATGACCGGTATCCTCTCCCTGATGGGCAGCATCTACGATATTGACATCAGGGATATCATCGAAAATCTGAACCTGAATGAAGAAGTCGCTGCCGCACTGCTTGATCGCAGCGGTCATTACGGCGGTCTGCTGCGGGTGATGGAGCATCTTGAAAATCTGGACATGTGTACAGCGTCAGCGGAACTGGCTGCAATCGGCATCAACCCCAATGTCCTGCCGGAAATTCAGCTGCGCGCTTTTGACTGGCGGAAATCGGGATAAACATAAACTCTGGGTACAGGTCAGTAGTGTCCGTTAGCTTTTTGCTTACGTCGCGTAGCGACAGATACGTGGTAGCCGGGGAATTTATTCCCCGGAAACTGAAGGCAAATCTCACCTCGTCACGTACGTGACGAATGAATAATCCTAAAAACGGCAGTTGAATAACACAAGATACAGAGAACACTGAGAAATCAAAGGGTTACGTCTTAAAACAAGAAATCCTTTTCGGTGAACCATAAAACTTGTTGTTTTACATATAACTATTGGATTTTACTCTGTGTTCTCCGTGTCTCCGTGTTTCAAATGCTTTTTCCAGGATAATTGGTGTTTTCACTCGTGGTATATATCCCACGGCTATCACCAAACGCCCCTACAGGGCTGATGCAAAGACTTAGCCTGCCTGAACGGCTGTTTAATCACAGAGCAAAGAATACACGATAGAGCCTCTTCTGATTTAGATTGCCATTTTATCTCTTATTAGTATAATCATGATTATTCAAAATACGTTTATACATAAACGGTGACACCATGCAATTCGTCAACAGAAGCGAAGAGCTTGCCTTCCTGAACAAATATTACGATCAGAGCGGTTTTCAATTTATTCCGCTTTACGGCAGACGCCGTGTAGGCAAGACCCGCTTGGTACGCGAATTTATCCGTGACAAACGAGCTCTTTACTTTCTTGCCGACAGCGTGACGGAAGGAGAGCAACTGCGCAACCTGGGGTGCGAGGTTGGTGAATACTTCGGCGACACCATCCTGGTTGAATCAGGCTTTCGGGACTGGCAGCAGTTCTTCCGCTATCTCAAGGAGAAGGCAGAGCACGAACGGCTCGTCATGGTTATTGACGAATTCCCCTACCTGGTCAACTCAAACAAGGGGATTTCATCCATCTTTCAGAAGGGGATTGACACTCATCTGAAGGAGAGCAATCTGTTTCTGATACTGCTCGGATCAAGCATCGGAATGATGGAAGAGGAGGTGCTATTCTACAAAGCACCGCTTTATGGACGGCGCACAGCTTCTCTGGAAGTTCGGGAAATGCCGTTCACTGCGCTGGCCGAGTTTTTTCCTGAAGCCGACTTGAAACAACGGTTGGAGATCTACGGTGTTTTCGGTTCCATACCGGCTTATATTGAGCGCTTTGACGCCAAAGGCAGCATTCAGAACGCCATCACCGACCTTATCCTCGACCGGGGATCATTTCTTCACAATGAAGTCGAGTTTCTGCTGCGTGAAGAGTTGCGCGAACCACGTAATTATTTTGTTATCCTGCGTGCCATTGCTCAAGGAAAACGGAAAATGTCGGAGATTATCAACGACACCGGCTTTGAAAAGAGTCATCTTGCCCGTTATCTGGATATCCTGCGCTCACTCCGTTTCGTGGATAAAGAAATTCCGGTTACAGAGAAATATCCCGACAAGAGCCGATTTGGACTGTACCGGCTGCATGACCGTTTCTTCTCCTTCTGGTTCAAATATGTCTTCCCGTATCGGAGCAGACTGGAAATCGGCAATACCGATTACCTGATCAATAAGATTAACGAAACGTTCGACCAGCATCTCTCTTTTGTGTATGAGGATGTCTGCCGCGAATACTGCCTGGAATTCCTGAATACCGGCACAATGACATTTTCAGCAATCGGCAGGTGGTGGCAGAAGAATGAAGAAATTGACCTGGTGGCCCTGGATGAAGAGAGTGAAACCATCTGGTTCGGTGAATGTAAATGGAGCATAAACCCGGTTGGTGAGGATATCTATCGTAACCTGCAACGCAAGGCACGGCTTGTTGTCTGGGGCAGAGAGTCACGTCGTGAACGTTTCATTCTGTTCAGCAGAAGTGGTTTTACCGATGGAATGCGCTCACTGGCTGCTCAGGATGGTCTGCTGCTGGTTGATGGGTGGGATCGCGTGTAAAAAACGGTTTCTGTTTCAAAACTTAGTAAAAGGGGGCTAACAATGATCAGCGACCGCAAGTACAAATTTTCATGGGATCTGTTGGGAGATATCAAGGCAGGCAGGCCTAATCTGGGGAATACCACCAGGGTTGAGGTTTACAGGCTGTTGCAGTTTGCTTTTCGGGATGTCATCGAGCAGCATGTAGGCACTTCGACTACAGACAAGATTTTCTACGAGGCCGGGGCGCTGGCCGGGAAAGAATTCTACGCTCACATGCTGACTCCCACAACGGACCTGAATGAGTTTGTGCGGCAGCTTCAGGAAGTACTCAAGGAGTTGGGCATCGGTATATTACGGGTCGAAAAGGCGGATATTGAAAAGGGCGAAATTATTATGACCGTATCCGAAGATCTGGATTGTTCCGGCCTGCCGGAACTTGACTATGAAATATGCAGTTATGATGAAGGCTTTATTTCCGCATTGCTGGAATGCTTTTCCGGGATCAAATTTGCTGTCAAAGAGGTTGACTGCTGGTGTACCGGCGATCGCACCTGCCGCTTCAGCGCCAAGGCGGTGTCCTAGGGTATGGGGCCGACATCAGAAAACAGTCAGGCGCTGCTTGATGCGGCAGTTATTAATTTGCAGGAGCTGCTAACTGCTCGCTCGGTTTCCTCCGAACCGCCGGAAGAGCTGGCCGCTGTAGACGGATATCAGCAACTGTATGCCACGTTGATGGAAATTCGGAATTCGATCAAGGGTTTTGCAGCCGGAGATTTAGGGTGCCAGATAACAAAGAAGGGGTTTCTGCCCGGTTCTATCAAGGCGTTGCAGGCATCGCTGAACCATCTGACCTGGCAGACCAAGATGATTGCATCGGGAGATTTTACCCAGCGGGTAGATTTCATGGGGGATTTCTCCGAGTCATTTAACAGCATGGTTACACTGCTGGACGAGTCAATGCGGAAACTTGAATCAATGGCCCATACCGATCCTCTCACCGGTTCGAATAATCGCGGTTATTTTATGCAGCTTTTGGACGCGGAACTCAATCGCGCCGCACGTTATGGACGTCTGTTCAGCGTGCTGATGCTCGACCTGGATCACTTCAAACAGGTCAATGATACACGAGGACATGCCGCCGGCGATGAAGCACTGCGATCATTATGTCATGTTCTTCGAACATCCGGGCTGCGTAAATCTGATTATTTTGGCAGAATAGGCGGCGAGGAATTTTCTGTTGTATTTCCTGAAACCGACATGCGGACGGCTGCCGCCGCAGCTGAAAGAGTTCGTGAGGATCTTGAGAAATATGCGGTGATTCATGATGGCCAGGAGTTTTTTATCACCGCCAGTATCGGTATCAGCGAGTACAGAATTGACGACACTCGGGAGACTCTGCTCAGTCGCGCAGACCAGGCGATGTATACTGCAAAGGAAAGCGGCAGGAACAGGGTGTGCTTGAGTTCAAAATAGTCTTGCGGAAACCGGGCGTAATCGTACCGAGGGAGAAAGTGCCAAACTTGAGGTTAATTCCAAGAATCCAATAAAAGAGGCCAGCCGTGTCAAAAATAACCGTAGTGGCAAAGATCGTGGCAAAGAAGGATTGCATTGAAGCTGTCAAAGCGGAGCTGCTCAAACTGATTCCCCCGACCAGGAAAGAGAACGGCTGTATTGAATACAATCTGCATCAGGATAACAGTGATCCGGCTGTATTTCTCTTCGTTGAGACCTGGGAGAGCGCCGCTGCTATTGAAAAGCATATAACTACCGATCATTACAAGGCTTATGCCAAAGCACTGGACGGATTGCTTGAGGAAAAGGTAGTTAACAAGATGACCCGGATTGCGTAAGGCCATGACAGAAATGAAATCCAGAGAGCGGCAGCGATGCCGCTCTTTTTGTTTGTGTGGTAAATGTTAAATGGTTTTGTTATAACTTTCCTGAAGAACGGCCCCATGGTCTCATTCATATCCGTCGATTCACCATATATACTTACGACAAGCTGAAGGATCAGCTCAACCAGATTGTTTATCTCAAATTTCTCTATTGGCAGGGGAAATATTTGGTACGCCTTAACAGTTGTAGGTTATGAAATGAAAACGGAAAAACATACTCGAAAAGAAATAATCGAT
>JACRCG010000010.1 GCA_016219145.1 Deltaproteobacteria bacterium
ATCGCCGATAGCGTCTGCCAACAGTTTGAACAGGGACAGAATCGGGGCTTGCAGAAGGCTGTCGAGGCTGGACGGGAAGATTATCATGTGGGGGGTGTCAAACGGGAAGTGCAGTAACCGGTGCATCTGGTCCGGTGACTGACCGTGGAAATCGTCGCTGGGTGTTTGATTACGTTGCTGGTTGTGCTGACGCAGAAAGGCGTTGGCCTCATCCAGTGAACCGAAGTTCTTGCCCTTGAGCAGTTCCCTCAGTTCGTCCATGACCGGCCCCATGACGCGCTGGTGTTCACTTGCATCATGTTTGTCGGCACAGCACTTCTTGTATTTGAGCCCGCTGCCGCAGGGGCAGGGATCATTTCTGCCAGGTTTCATGATTGTCCTGTTTGTCCTGTTTTTGTCCAATTGTATCATAAGCCATTTGAGTCCTTTACACGCCCATTTGGCGCATTTGGCGTATTTATGGCCTAATCACAAACCAACTCTTATCCATTCTCTGATGGCGCATTTGGCGCAATTATGGCGCGATTCCGTTTAAGCTTGTATTGTGAGCCTCGGCCTTTACCTTCTAGCTCGATTATCCCTATTTGAACTAGTTCATTGAGATCCCGAGTAGCTGTTCGTTGAGGACAACCAACAGCATGCTGATATTCTGCATTGGTAATAAGACCATGAGTCTTAATATAGTTAACCGTGCGTTTTAATCGTGTAATATGAGCTCCGCCCACTACTATTACTTGGAAACTATCTTTTCCGTCCTGCTGATTTTTTGTCGCTCAGCAACATTCACTATCTTGCCATCCTTTACCACATAGCAAGGCGTATGGGTCCTACGAGCCAGCTTCAGGGCATTTGCAGCTGAGCGCTTCATTGCCTGAACAGAACCCAACAGATCAGGATCTTTGGGCAGTTTTTCGTTCTTCATTATTTTTCTCCCCACGCAAGTATCTTCGGCTTGCTTTCAGAATTATCATACAACATCCATGCATCAACTTGCTGCTTATACATCGTGTCAAAGTTTTTCAGACCGGAATCAATTCTTCGGCGAATAATATTTTCTGGAATATTGTGACCGCCTTGCGAAACGCGGGCTGCAACCCTTGCAATCGCAACATCAGCATTCGGCAGACTCAGAAACAATAGCTTTACGTGATAACCAAGCTCTTGCCATTGCCGAATTTTGTAGAAGTATGAACGGCCGCTCAGCGTTGTTTCAAAAGCAAAGCTCTTACGATTGTGTACCCGGTCATCAATCTCATTCAGCATCAACCGCCCTGCACGTATCGACACCGATTCCGGGGCAAATGGGGAAATGCCGGCAGCAATAAGATCGGCATTGATAAATGTTGGACAGTTGCCCTCGTTGGGAAGAAATTCACGGGCAAAGGTAGTTTTGCCTGCGCCATTCGGCCCGGCTATAATCACAATCTTCAACTCTTCAATCATAGATACTCTCTCATTTGCTTATCCGCTGGCAATTTTCATGCTTAAGTCTCATGTCAGTGGCTGACCCAGCCGTTGTACGATGTTTGGAGTTGAGACACGATACCTGTGTGATCCCAAAACCTAACCGGAAGACGCTGAATCTATGTCGACTTGTATCCTCACCCACCCCTTCGATTATCCTCAAACATCTCCACCTGCATCGAATGCCGCAAACGCCACACAACCTTGATCGGCCGTTCACTCTCGTAACTGACCATATCTACCGGCCCCAGATAGGTAAATGGCACCGTAACGTTGTTGCGCTTTTTCTGGTCACGTGCAAAGACCAGGATTGTGTAACCCCGCTCTTGATGGTGAATCAGGTTCTGGCCATCGGTGTGGTGCTGCGCAGTATTGGCCTGTGACTCCCAGTGCATGAGCTCCCTGCTGATGGGATAATCAGCATACATGGTGCTCGGTGAGAACTCCTTCTCGGTCTTCTGAAAGGTGACCAGTAACACATAGGTCTTGAAGTCGGGAAAATGAAACACTCCTACCCCTGCCTGCCCGGCGGTCTCCAGATTTGCCTTGCCAAATACTGACTGAATCTCCTTTCCACCGTAACGGGCGTGAAGTTCAAGCTGGCAGACATAGGGGAGTTGCGGAATCAGGCCACTGACCTCGGTGGTATCCTGCGACCATGCAAGAATTTCATCCAGGTCGGCCAGGATCGACGGATTGCGGGACAGGCGACTGAAGGCATCTTCCAGTGAGGTAATACCGAGGTTGCTCCCTTTGTCCCCCCAGATCCGGTAGTACACTGACATAACTGCATTCCCTGCCAGCATCAATGCCTCATCAATGTTACCTTGGGCAACCTTGGCAAGAACTTGCCGTAACAGTGTAACTTCCTGTGGACCGTTGATAAATGTGGCGCGCAGCAAAGTCTTCTTCAATCGCGCAAGATCCGGGTCTATGGGGTTCGGAGACAAGTGTGCCTTGGCTTTCCACTCTGACCATGACTCCTTAGCCAGCAACACTTCTGGCTCGTAATCATGGTAGCGGATGAAATTGCCGAAGGTCAGTTCCTGTCCGCTTTCGTTGCGGAAGGTCTGCAACCGGTCGGGCACCTGCACGGCCAGGCGGCCCAGGTTCTCCCTGATGTTCTCCAACACATACTGTAGGGAAAGGAGGTCGAGCTGAATGGAACAACCGGCCGGGAGGGGGGGGAAATCCTGTACAACTTCTTTGTCGATGGAAAAGCGGTGCCGGGGAAGTAGTGCTTTTAGCTTGGTGTCCACCCTGTAGCGACGGTGGGTCTGGCCGACAAAGTCCAGTACGGTGAGGCAGTCCTTGCCAGGTGCATGGCGTAGGCCGCGCCCAAGTTGCTGCAGAAAAACGGTCAGGCTTTCAGTGGGGCGGAGGAACAGCACCGTGTTGATCTCCGGAACGTCCACGCCTTCACTCAGCTTGTCCACGGTAAAGAGGAAAGTAATCCGGCTGTTTTTCAGGTCAGCCAGTAGCTCTTGGCAACGCTCACCATCTACCCCGGAAACAAAGGCAGCGGCTGGGATTCCCAGGTTGGTGAAAGTATCTGCCATGAATTCGGCATGCTTGATGGAAACACAGAAACCAATCCCCTTGATGGCGGTAAAATCGGGCTCGTAACGGTGGAGAGCAGCAACGATGGCATCGACACGCTGCTTGGCACGGACGTTATCAAGAACATAGACGTTTTCCAAGGCTGAGGCATCGTACTTGCCATTACGCCAGAACTGCTCGCCGTTGATGGCGATTGGATCGGCAAGACCGAAATAGTGGAAGGGGCAGAGGAGCTTTTCTTCCAACGCTTCCGGGAGGCGGATCTCGGCGGCAAAGCGGTTGCCAAAGTCGGCGGCCACGTTGTCACCATCCATCCGCTCCGGGGTGGCGGTCAAACCAAGGAGTATCTGAGGCGTAAAGTGGTCGAAGAGCGGCCGATAGCTGGAAGCGATGCCGTGGTGAGCCTCATCGACCACTATATAATCGTAGAAGCCGCTCCCCACCTGCTCCCAGAGGCGGCGACTAGTGAGCATGCCGACAGAACAGAAGAGGTGTTCCAGGCGGTTGGCCTGAAACTGGCCGACCAGCAGTTCACCGAAGTTCTGGTCACGGAGGACATTGGCAAAGGTGGCTTGGGCTTGTTGAAGAATTTCTTGCCGATGGGCTACGAAGAGAAGCTTGGCTTGTTTTTGTTTCTGCTCGAAGAAGCGCTTAAAGTCAAAGGCAGCCACCACCGTTTTGCCGGTGCCGGTGGCAGCGATCACCAGGTTTCGCCAGCGGTTGTGACTGCTCCGCTCCCTATCAAGTGCCTCTAGGATACGTTCCTGAAAGGGGTGGGGGCGCAGATCAAAGAAGACTGCCGGGCCGTTTGATCTGGGATTGCGGGCGCGATCAATGGCTGTACGAAAAAGAGTTGGATTCTCCACATCAAAGGAGATGAACTCGCGGCTGTTCCAGTAGGTCTCGAATTCGACTGAGAACTTTTCGAGGACATGCCCCATGTCCTGGGCCGTGACCTTGAGGTTCCTTTCGAGTCCGCTGGTGATGGCGGCATGGGACATGTTGGCCGAACCGATGTAGGCCGTAGAAAAGCCGCTGTTGCGCTTGAAGTGATACGCCTTGGCATGAAGTCTGGTTCTCTCAGTGTCGTAGGAGACGCGCACCTGGACATTGGGCAGTTTCGCCAGCCATTCCACTGCCGGGGCATCGGAGGCCCCCATGTAGGAGGTGGTAATCAGCCGCACCGGTATATGCCGGTCACGCAGGTCCTCAAAGGCCGGCATCAGCAGGCGCAGACCAGACCATTTGATAAAGGAAACGAGTATGTCCACCCCATCGGCGGAGCGCATCTCTTCCAGTAATTCATGGCCAAGCTGTGGTTCCTGGGGTGAGCCGGTGAAGAGACTACTTTCTGTCAACGAAGTGTGCGGTCGGGGAATGCCTGACTTGCCATAATGCGGTGGGGTGATTTCAAGGAGGATCGGCTTTTGATTCTGGATCAGGCGATGTTTGTCGAGGTGCCCTCGGCCCGGCTCGTTGGCAACGTGCCCGAGAAGATGATTGCAGAGGGCAAGGCGCTTCTCCGGATCAGATTCTTCGCGAAGAGCCTGCTCCAAAACCCTAGCCACAAAGGAAGCATACTTGGCTGGCTGTTCCTCTGGATCAATCTTGCCAAAAACGGTACGTAATTCCGGTCGCAGAGCCAGAGCATCGCATAGATATTCATCGATGAGCGCTTCATATATGCCAGGGGCTACAGGATTGTTCAATCAACAGCCTCATATGATGTTATTTGATTTACAAGTTCAACACCAGCCCTCACTCCCCATCCGTCCCAATCAACCCTTTTGCATCGCTTCCATCAAGCTCAAGAAACTGAAAACGGGACATCTCACCAATTGATGTGATCGCAAGTAACGCCTCATCACTCATCTATCGACTTTCTCTTCCCCGGCGGCAGGAAATTCTCCCCGGTGACGACACTCCTACCGGTTTTGTCCTCAAGATCTCGGCGAGCCTTACGGGCGATGCCGCCACCCTTCTTCCCCGCAACCTTGTTCTCTTTCATGCCGGTAGCATTCATGGTTTCGGCAATCTGGCGGGTAGAAAGCTCCGCCAACGCGGTAAAAATCAGCTCCGCCTCGCTCATGTGATCGCGCAGGTTCTGACTCTTCAGCCCCTTGAGCGCCTTATGCTCCTGTACCTTGAGCCCCGCCCATTCCCGGTGAATGATATCTGTCAGGATGGCAAATTCCGCTTCCTTTTTGATCTCGTGTTCTTTCCAGTAGTCGGTCAGCTTGTTGCGGGTCTCCTGTCCGGTCATCCGCTGCTGAATCCATTTTTCGCTTCTGCCGTGCTGCTGCCAGTACTCACGGGCACGATCCAGCGAGCGGGACGGGTCAGCCATATCCTGCATCCGCTCATAGCCGACTTTGGCCAGCCATAGTTTTATCGGTTCAGCCTTGGGGCTGGGAACAGACTGGATCAGACGAAGCAGCACTTCGGGACCGGCAACGTCGGTCAGGTATTTCTTCCCGTCAGCCGCTTCCAGTTTCAGTCGGTTACATTTTGTAACCGACTCGCTGCCTTCCTTACTCAACCTGTTCTTCAGCACTTTCCAGTAATTTCTGGCTGCTTGAAAATCCGGCTGCTGCAGGAGCGCCCGAATGATATCCACGACGGAGAAATACCAGGTTTCGGTCTTCTCGTCATAAACCCTGCGGATGTCGTAATCATCAAACTGAACTGGAATTATGTTCATATCTGGCCTCATCGATATTGTTTGTCTATTCTTTTCAACCCCTCACTCCCCATCCGTCCCAATCAACCCTTTTGCATCGCTTCCATCAAGCTCAAGAAACGGCGGCGTGTTCTTGATCCGCTTCTCAACATGGCTGATATGCTCGGCAGGCGGAATATTTTCCGGCATGGCTCCACCGATACGCTTGATCGCCTCGCGAACTTCCCGGCCAACAGCTTCATGGGTGCGGATTGCCTGCTGCTGGTCCTTTGCCGGAGTACGGGCAAGCTTGTCGCGAGTCTGAGTCATGCGAAACTGATTAGCGGCAAGTTCTGTGGTATCCATCCGATCCATCAGATTGTCTTTTTTCGGAATTCCCTTGCGCTGTTTGATTCCTTCATTGCCGAGTCCGTTATACAGACCCTTGTAACCAGCATCGTGAAAAATTCCGAACATTCTGTCCTGTACACCCGCCTCACGGGCTGCTCCGGAAAGCGCCTTGAATTCTTCGCTGGCCTGTTTTCTGATTTCCAGCCGTTCAAGGTCTGCCGCCAAGGCATCAGACATCTCCTGGCGACGAGCCTGAATCGCAAAATACTTCTGCGCTGCGGCAATTTCCGGCTTACGAGGATCGCCGTTCTGGGCGATCAGGTAACAGGCAAAGCGTGAAAGATGGAAATCGGAAACAACCTGAACGGCACCTTTACCTCCCGTGATCGGTTTGCCGGCGCCGGCAAAGTGATACTCAGAATTATTCCCCGACTGACCGCAAGAAATCATGGCCCTGTTGATCGCATCTTCAAAGCGCCGCCATTGGCCATACCCCAGCAACGGCTGAAGCTCCCGGGCACTCCAGTATTCAGCGCCATGTTCGTTTGTCTTTTTCAGCTCTTCAAATGAAACGGAACCGCTTACGGGCAATGATCTGTCTGTCATTTTGGCACCACCTGTTCGTCCTGATTCGGTTTTAATTCCCTCGAATTCGAGGGGTTTAAAAATGCCCGAGAAGTTCTCTCAGCAGAGTTGAGAGTATTGCCCGCTACTCGCACCAGTGGTGCGAGTTTTTCATTCCTGACGACTTAGGTAAACTGTATTCCCGTCTTAGGCAGTCAATTTCAACCGGTGACAATTTGACACCGGTTCACTGCCTTCCTTTTTAAGGCGCTCTTTCAGCTTATTCCAGTACTTGCGTGCTGTATGGAAATCCGGCTGCTGCAATAATGACCGGATGATATTCACGACGGAGAAATACCAGGTTTCGCTCTTCTCGTCATAAACCCTGCGGATGTCGTAATCCTCAAACAGTGTCAGTTCCTTTTTCATAATAACCTCTTGACGGCCATGTCAGGATAGCGGTTTGCCAAGCTTATTTTCGTCGCCTATGTATCACTGTTCTCTCCATGAGTGTATTTCTATTCCAATTGAGAACGATTTGCGACAGTTTTCCGTATCAGCCAGAAGACAATTATACAATCATGTATTTTCGCCCAGTCTCGCTTTGGCGGCACGCATGCCCTCGACTACCGGTTCAACTATTGCCGCCGGGAAACCGGCTGGAAGAGATGCGGTAACGCGAGCGATAACATCTTCCATCGGATCGGCCAGTTCCCGGATAATGCTGTCAAACTCTTCCTCCGGGAAACGCGCTTTACGAGACATGCCCGACCAATGCCGCCTGATGATTTCTCCCCAGAAATAATGCTTGTTCTTGCCATCAACTGACATGGCCATCTTCATCTGTTTCTGATGAAGCTCTTTCCTCGCCACAAACGGCCAGGCCGACATGACATCATACAGCGGCGTCAGACGGTATGCACCGCGTGGCAGCAGGTAGATGCTGAAGTTTTTGGCGTGGCCGTCAATCGCCCCGAGCAGCCAGAAGAGCAGTTGTGTCTTCATGAACAGCCGCCGGTCGGCTGCAGCAGTCTCAGAGCCGACCAGCAGATCCATGATCCCCCTGATACCCGGGCCGCCGTCCTCTTCGTACTTGAACACGGGCGGTACGCCCAGCGCCTGGCACATATCCTCCACCGGCAGGCGGATGATCCGGGTGCCGTCCTTCGACCAGCGACGGTCAAAACGCTCCACTACCAGGGTCTTTACATCTTCGAAACAACAGATATCGGCAGTGGCGACCGGAAAGCCATATTCTTTCAGGAAACGGTGACACAGCCATTCGTTTTCGACGCTGTCGGAGAGATCGATCCGGGGAGTCTGTCCGATCGGCAGCTTGAAAATATGGGTTGTCGGAGTAGCACTGTGGGGGCGGCACCAGCGGTTGCCATGCCGGAGCAGGGCGGTCTTTTCCTGAGCGCCGGCAAGCGAGATCCGAAAATCGGAATCCTTATGCATCCCCAGCGGCATGGTCTGATAGTTGCGGAGTGTTTCGGCAATTTCCGCATCGGTGAGAGGATCTGCGGAAATATCCATGACACCGTGCGGCTCTTCTGTTTCCGGAAGTAGTTGCAGCGCTCCGACGCAGTCTCTGCCGATATGCCACAGGAGATCAAAACAACGGTCGCTGGCGGCGCCGAAACGGGCCTGTATTCTTCTGCGAATGGCGTCATTATCCGGCAGCAGGTTGTCGAAAAAGTATTCCACGGCTGTCCCGGTCAGCGGATGCTGTCCGAGTGGAAGCGACAGCGACAGAGGACGGCTGTTTTCCGAGGCGAGCCAGGACGGATCGTAGACCAGCTGCATCCTGCCGGTTGCGGAAAAGGAGAGGCTGCCAACCTTCTCGCCATTGATAGAGATGTTCAAGGGTATTCTTGATCTGGGGCGTGCCATGTTACCACCTGTCCTCATCTGGTGCAGACTGCTCTCTGGAGCCGATCTGTATATTCAATTGTAATGCAGACAGCAGAACCAGAATGGTCTGCAGTTGCACAGAAGGTTTTCCCTTTTCGATCAGCGACAGGGTGGTCTGGTTCAAACCGGTCATTTTCCCCAGTTCGATCTGGGTCAGCCCCTGACTTTTCCGCTCGTCCCTGATAAGGGCTCCCAGGGATTGCGCCGATGTAATGAGCCTGAGCATGGTTACGTCCTCATTTTTTGTCCATGACGTATATTTCTTGTTTATTGTCTGTATAGCATAATTTGTTTTTATTGCCCAAATAAAATATTACAGAATTTGGACATGGATCCAGCTCTCTGCAATATGATACGCAGCGAACGCCTTGCTCAGGCCCGAACGTTGATCGATAGCACCGATGCCCTGATTTATTCATTCCATAAAACAATCAGTTACAAGATCGGTTCGATATCGTCCCTGACTTGAACACCAAAGGCCGACTATCACATAGTCGGCCTTTTTTCGTGACTCAACTCCTCAAAAAACATCAGATCGTAATTCTCGTAATCTGTTGCCCCATGAATGCAATCATTGTCGAGAAAAACAGGGCGAACAGTATCGTCATGATGATACATATGATGACGCCCAGAGTTATGACCCACTTGTTAACCCCGCCCAGTTCCTGAAGCACCGGCATGTAATTCAGTTGTGACTGCGTGGCCCGGATTTCGATGATATTCCCTTTTACATGCCGGTAATACAGATAGTTGCCGATCATGCCGATGCCTATATGCAGGAGAATATTGACCCCCGGTATACAGAAAACGAAAAAAGAGATGGCGGCCAGTGCATACATCTTGCGATACAGGAACCAGATGAAGGTAAAGCCGAAACAGGACCAGTTCCAGGTGACGCAGAACTTTTCTCTCCCTGTAATCGTGAATCTTGAAAAACATTGAATGTAGTAGTGGGCATTACTACCGACAAACGCTCGAATTTCATCACTGCTGATGCTGTCAATAGTAATGGTGCTGGCAGGGTCAAGATTGAGCATCGAGCCGCAATGCCTGCATTTTATCGCGCCATCCATTATCGTTTCTTTGCAGTAAGGGCAGATCATTTTCATGGTACTCCTTGTGGTTGATATGGGCAGTGTGGACTTGCTGTTTTATAGCATTGTGCCTTTAAAACTGAATCAAAAATAGTTGCAGTGCTATTCATCTCTCAGGGGTGGGCAAATATTTTCAGTACGGACAGGCGCTGGAGTAGCTTTTTACCAAAGGCGACCCGGGCAATTTCGGGGTAATCATGGAATCTCTGTTTTGGTTTTGACTTTTTCACGCTTGCCTGCTACAAACCACAGCACATTTGTTTCACTATACGGTATTGGTGCCGTGCCTGATGAAGGCATGGGTAAATGGGAAGAAGGTTAGAATCCTTCGCTGACCCGCAACTGTAACAGGCGATGAAAGCCGCAACAGCCACTGAAAGTGATTTCGGGAAGGCGCGGTTAGTAAGATGACCCTGGAGCCAGGAAACCTGCCATATCGCTTAAGTTTTGGAACCTCCGTGGAAAGAGGGGCCAAAGCCCGGTCATATTCAGATTACCCGGTTTTGAGCCTCTGTCCATATTGCTGACAGGGGTTTTTTTATTTCTATCCGGAGGACGACATGTCACGAACGATCCTGATAACCGGCGGTGCGCGCAGCGGCAAAAGCGCCATCGCCGAAAAACTTGCCCGGGAGACCGGCGATAGTTTGTGCTATCTGGCGACCGCCCAGGCGCTGGACGGTGAGATGGAGGAGCGTGTCAAACGCCATCGGGAAAGGCGCGGCGCCGAGTGGAGCACTGTGGAGGAGCCGCTTCAGCTTGCGCAGGCGCTGGCTGGCTGTGATGGCAGATATCAGGTCATTCTGGTTGACTGCATCACGCTCTGGCTTTCCAACCTGCTCTTCAAATATGAACAATCCGGCACAGGCGCCGAGGACTTGATCCTTGCGGAAGTTGAGCGTCTGCAAAATG
The DNA here is from genome assembly GCA_016219145.1 of Deltaproteobacteria bacterium. GTDB lineage: Bacteria > Desulfobacterota > Desulfuromonadia > Geobacterales > Pseudopelobacteraceae > JACRCG01. The sequence goes on from JACRCG010000010.1 coordinate 10,519, forward strand.
CTCTTCAAGCGATGGTTACGCCGGTAATCATGGTGACAAACGAAGTCGGTATGGGAATTGTGCCTGAAAACAGCCTGGCGCGGCTGTTTCGTGATATTGCCGGAAGGACCAATCAAGAGCTGGCCGCAGCGGCTGATGAAGTGCATGTCGTTATCAGCGGCATCCCGCTGAAGCTGAAATATACATCGCAGCCTCCCGTCACAGTTTTCGACGGGGGAGCCTGATAAATTGCAAGGAGAATAGCTATGGACTGCATAAAAGCAACGCTTGATCGTATCAAGCCGGTCAACCCGGATCTGCTGGAGCGGGCACAGCTCCTGCTGGACAACAAGACCAAGCCGCTCGGCTCGCTGGGACGGCTGGAGGAATTTGCCCGTCGTGTGTCTGCCATAAGCGGCAGCCAGCAGCCGGATGTTTCAAAAAAGGTGGTATTCACCTTTGCCGGTGACCACGGCATCGTAGAAGAGGGGGTTTCGCTCTTTCCCAAGGAAGTGACACCGCAGATGGTGCTGAATTTTCTGTCGGGAGGAGCCGGAATCAACGTGCTGGCCCGACATGTCGGCGCGGATGTGCGGGTGGTTGATGTGGGTGTTGATTATGACTTTGCCGAAGTGACCGGCCTGATACATAAAAAGGTTTCAAACGGCACGCAGAACTTTGCCAAAGGTCCGGCCATGACCCGCGAGGAGATGCTGACAGCGCTGAATGTAGGCATCGAACTGGCCGAACAGTGCCGGATTGAAGGGGTCGGACTGGTCGGCACCGGCGAAATGGGGATTGGAAATACTACTCCGTCGTCGGCCATTATCGCGGCGATATCCGGCAAAACTGTGGCGGAAGTGACCCATCGCGGCACTGGCATCGGCGATGAGGCTCTGCTCAACAAAATCCGGGTTATTGAACAGGGTCTGGGCATAAACAAGCCTGATCCTGCTGATCCTCTGGATGTGCTGACCAAGGTGGGCGGACTTGAAATTGCCGCCATTGCCGGCCTTGTTCTGGGGTGCGCGGCAAACTCGATCCCGGTCGTGATCGACGGTTTCATCTCGACCGCCGGTGCCCTGATCGCCAGCGAACTGCATCCCAATGTGCGTGACTACATTTTTGCGGCTCACCAGTCGGTTGAGATCGGTCATCGTTTCATGCTGGAGAGGATCGGCGCCCGCCCGATTCTGGATCTGGATTTCCGCCTTGGTGAGGGGACCGGCGCGGCCCTGGCCATGGGGCTGATCGAGGCCGGAGTGAAGATACTTAATGAGATGGCAACCTTCGAACAGGCCGGGGTGAGCCGGTAAACCGGTAAACCGGTAAACCGGTTCAAGGTTCGTGGTTCGTGGTTCAAGGTTAAAACCGAGAACTTTGAACCTTGAACTTTGAACTTTGAACCTTGAACCTTGAACCTTGAACCTTGAACCTTGAACCAAGAACCTTGAACCAAGAACGGAAGTTATGCGCCTGTACCTGATCGCCATGCAATTTCTGACCATCATTCCGCTCCCCTTCAACACGCACTGTGAGAAGGAGGATCTGGGACGTTCTACAGCGCTCTTCCCATTGGCAGGATTGACGATCGGCTCCTTCCTGGTTGGACTCAACTGGCTGATTTCTCCCTGGCTGGTGCGTCCGCTCTGCGACGCCCTTTTAATCGCCGCTCTGGCTGCCGTCACCGGAGCGTTGCATCTGGATGGACTGGCTGATGTCTGTGACGGGTTGGCGGCGCGCGGCGGACGCGAGCGTTTTCTGGCTGTCATGAAGGACTCTCAGGTTGGCGCGGTCGGCGCGGTCGGCCTGATGCTGGGCCTGTTGCTGAAATGGCAGGCGCTGGCGGCGGTTCCGGTCGAAGTCAAATGGCAGGCTCTCTTGCTCTTTCCGGTTCTGGCCCGCTTTGGTCAGGTGCTGGCGTTAACCGGAGCCAGCCATGCCCGTCAGGATGGACTGGGTGCGGCTTTTGTCCAGGGGGCGGGTGTTGGTCCGCTGTCTCTGGCTTTTATTACAGCTGTCTCCATCGGCTTCATGCTGCTCGGCTTCAAGGCGCTGTTTGTTCTGGCTGCCGTCTGCCTGCTCAGCGGCGCCGGCAGACTGTTTTTTCAGCGCCGCCTGGGCGGTTTAACCGGCGACACGGTCGGCTGCATCAGCGAATTGAATGAAATTCTGGCCCTGATACTGATCTCGGCTGCACCATAACCCTTCGACTCCGCTCAGGGAGCTTTTCCTTATCGGAATCAACCAGGGTTGGCTGAGCGGAGTCGAAGTCAAATACCAAATTCAGAGGATATCCACATGCTGACCCAGATTGAATCCGCCCGTCAGGGCATCATCACTCCCCAGATGCAGATTGTTGCCGACAACGAGCAACTGTCTGCCGAGTACATCCGCCAGATGACAGCCGAGGGGAAGATCGTCATCCCCTGGAACCATAACCGTAAACCATCCCGCATCGCCGGAATCGGCAAGGGACTTTCCACCAAGGTAAACGCCTCCATCGGCACATCATCGGACATCGTTGATTACGCTGCCGAGGTGCGCAAGGCGTTGGCAGCCCAGGAGTCGGGGGCCGACACCCTGATGGAGCTGTCAGTGGGGGGCGACCTGGACCGGGTGCGGCGCGAGGTGATCGCCGCCGTTGATCTGCCGGTCGGCAATGTGCCGCTCTACCAGGCTTTCTGCGAGGCAGCCCGCAAATACGGCGATCCCAATAAGCTGGACGAGGAGCTGCTCTTCGACCTGATCGAAAAACAGTGCGCCGACGGCATGGCCTTCATGGCGGTGCATTGCGGTATCAACCTCTGCACCATCGAGCGCTTGCGCAAACAGGGCTATCGCTACGGCGGCCTGGTTTCGAAGGGGGGCGTCTCCATGGTGGCCTGGATGATCGCCAACAACCGTGAGAACCCGCTCTACGAAAAGTTTGACCGGGTGGCGTCAATCCTGAAGAAATACGACACCGTCCTGTCGCTGGGCAACGGTCTCAGGGCCGGGGCGATCCACGATTCATCGGACCGGGCCCAGATTCAGGAACTGATCTTCAACTGCGAGCTGGCCGAGATCGGTCGCGACATGGGGTGCCAGATGCTGGTGGAGGGGCCGGGACATGTGCCGCTGGATGAGATCGAAGGGAATATCCAGCTGCAAAAAAGGATGAGCGGCGGCGCGCCTTACTATATGCTTGGCCCGATCGCCACCGATGTGGCTCCAGGTTTCGACCATATCACAGCCGCTATTGGCGCGGCCCAGTCCAGCCGCTTTGGCGCCGATCTGATCTGCTATATCACTCCGGCCGAACATCTGGCCCTGCCCAACGAGGATGACGTGCGCATGGGAGTAAAGGCGGCCAAGGTGGCGGCCTATATCGGCGACATGAACAAATATCCGGAGAAGGGACGTCAGCGGGACAAGGAGATGTCCAAGGCCCGCCGCGACCTGAAGTGGGAGCGGCAGTTCGAACTGGCGCTCTATCCTGAAGACGCTCGCGCCATCAGGGCCAGCCGCACTCCGGAGGACGAGGATACCTGCACCATGTGCGGCGACTTCTGCGCTTCGCGCGGAGCCGGCAAGATGTTTGCCGGAGATTTGAAGGGTGATAAAATAAAGCTTGTAAAGTCCGCAACAGTGCGATTCCAGGCAGAAATAAAATAACCTCTTGACAATAATAGAACAGTTGATTTAGCATCAAACTTCAATAAAGGGGAGTAGCTATCAGCCGGAGACATGGCTGATCCCGTGTCCGTCAACACAGTCGCAAGGCTCGGGCCGGGAACGATATAATCGCAAGCGAGACTTTTATCCAAGGCGTAGTTACACGCCGTGGGTAAAAGTCTTTTTTATTTACCCCGGCGAAATCTAAATCGTCGGAGGTGATATAAGTGAACAATATACTCAAAACCACATTTCTCCTTTCCCTGCTTACCATTTTACTGGTCTTTATGGGCGGTGCAGTTGGCGGTCAGGGGGGCATGATAGTTGCCTTTCTGATGGCCGCCGTGATGAACTTCGGCTCCTACTGGTTTTCCGACAAGATCGTTCTCAGGATGTACAACGCTCAGGAAATTACCCGCGAGATTCACCCCTCTTTCTACGGGATGGTAGAGCGCCTAGCCGATCGTGCCGGGCTCCCCATGCCCAAAGTTTACATCATTCCCGATGACTCACCCAATGCCTTTGCCACCGGACGAAATCCTGCCCATGCCGCTGTTGCCGCTACCGAAGGTGTTTTGCGCGTTCTTACGCCGGATGAGCTGGAAGGGGTCATGGCCCATGAACTGGCTCATGTCAAAAATCGCGACATTCTGATTTCCACCATTGCCGCCACTTTTGCCGGCGCAATATCCATGATCGGCAGCATGCTGCAATGGGGCGCGATGTTCGGTGCCGGGCGGAGAGATGATGAGGAAGGTGGAGGAGGTAGCCTGATCGGTTCGTTGGCCATGGCGATTATTGCTCCGATTGCCGCAATGCTGATCCAGATGGCGGTTTCCCGTTCTCGCGAATATCTGGCGGATGCCTCCGGCGCGGAGATCTGCGGCAGGCCACTGGCTCTGGCCGGCGCTCTGCGCAAACTGCACGCAGCTTCGCAAGCCATACCGATGGTGGATGCCCGTCCAGCCACGGCCCATATGTTTATAGTCAACCCTCTGACCGGCGGCGGCCTGATGTCGCTCTTTTCTACTCATCCTCCAATGGAGGAACGTATCTCAAGACTCGAAGCACTGGCCACCCGAACACATTGATTATGGGTCACTAACCGCCGGACACAACGCCGGCACATCCAGGGAGAAAGCAGAATGAAAAAACACATTGTCAAAGTATGTACAGTTATGGCAGCAGTACTGTTTTTGAGTATCACCGTGCTGGAGCTTACCGCTGAAGCCAGGGCTGGCGGCAGCCGCTCTTCCGGTAGTCGTGGTGCAAGCAGTTATTCAAGGCCGGCAGCAGCTCCTTCGTATCAGGCACCGCCACGGCAGCAGACCTCGCCTGCACCTGGAGCCTTTCAGCAACCAGCTGGAGGCGGTTTTATGAGGAGCATGGCCGGTGGTCTCGCGGGTGGCATGCTGGGCAGTATGCTGTTCAGCAGTTTTGCCGGAGCCGGCGGTGGTGCGGGTGGCAGCATGGGAGGTGGTGGCGGCATCGGTATGTTTGAGATCATTCTTCTGGCGGGTGGCGGATACCTCATTTACCGGTATTTCAAGAAAAAGAAGGCGGAAAGCGCCAGCATTCCATTTGATCGGAGATAATTCACAAAGCTGATGGAAGAGGAGTAAGAAGTGAAGCACTTTGTTTTCAGAACTTTGGGGCAGGCCAAACGCCTGATCATAATCGTGGTCGGTTTCACAATCCTGATCGCAGGTATAGCCATGATCGTGCTGCCGGGGCCAGCCGTGGTAGTTATCCCGATTGGTCTGGCAATATTGGCCACAGAATTTATCTGGGCCAGAAAACTCCTTGATTCGGTAAAAGAGCGCATCGAACGTATGAGGAAAAACAATTGAAGTCAGAACAATCACTCATGTGGGCAGCTTTCGGGGTGCTAATGGTCGTCATGCTGGCGATCGACCTTGGGATGAACCGTAAGGCCCACACCGTTTCATTCCGCCAGGCGTTAACATGGAGCATCGTCTGGGTTTCGCTGGCTCTGGCCTTCAATGTTGGGGTTTATGCATTCCTGGGCAAAACCAAGGCACTTGAGTTCTTTACCGGCTATATTATTGAAAAATCGCTGTCGGTTGATAACCTGTTTGTTTTCATCATGATCTTCGGCTATTTTAAGATCCGTGGCGAGCATCAGGCCCGCATTCTCAAATGGGGCATTATCGGGGCACTGGTCTTGCGGGCGCTGTTCATCTTCACCGGTATCGAGCTGTTGACAAACTTCCACTGGATGTTCTACCTGTTCGGAGCGCTGTTGCTCTTCACCGCCTGGAAAATGGCTTTTGGCGCTGAGGAAGAGGTGCACCCGGACAAAAACCTGCTGGTCAGGCTGGCCCGCAAGTTGTTTCCCTTCACAAAGCGGGTTCGGGGTGACTGGTTCTTTGTTCGCCGGAAAGGGTTGCTGGTCGCCAGTCCGCTGTTTCTGGCGCTGGTTATGGTTGAGAGCAGCGACGTGCTGTTTGCGATTGACTCCATACCGGCCATCTTTGCCGTCACTCTCGACCCGTTCATCGTCTTTACTTCCAATATCTTCGCCATAATGGGGCTCAGGGCACTTTACTTCCTGCTGGCCAGCGTGATGGGAATGTTTGTATATTTGAAGCTGGGGATATCGTCGATTCTGGCATTTGTCGGCGGCAAGATGATCGCAGCGGCCATGGGTTTTTACATCCCGATTCAGGTTTCGCTGCTGGTGATCTTTACCTGCCTGACCCTGGCGGTCACAGCATCTTTGCTGGTCAGCAGAAAGCCAACCATTCCAGCAGATCATGTATAACAAAACGAGTATACGCAAAGGATAATCAATGAAAAAATACATCTATTTTGGCATCGCCCTGCTTGTCGGCATCGTACTGTCATATGCACTTTTCTTCAGAGGAGATGCCATCGCCCTTCAGGTTAATCAGCTCGCCTCCGACCCTTCCGCCTACAGCGGTACGATAACGGTCACCGGCATTATGGCCGGGATATCTCCTCAGGATCCCAGTGTATTCGGTATCTTCGATCTTAAGGAGTTGAATTGCACCACCCCCAACTGCAATAAGATTTATCTTCCGGTCAAGAGTCAGGGCACCATCCCAAAGCAGGGTGATGAGGTTCTGGTCAGCGGCAGCTTCCTTAAGACAAAAGATGGCTTCCTGTTTTCCGCCTCAAGCGTCAAGGTAGTACGAAACCACAAGATCGGGGGCTAAATGACACCGGTCAAACTGGTCTTCAAGAATATTACGCGCCGCAAGGGGCGGTTTGTCTTCACGCTGCTCGGCATAACTATCGGCATCGCCTCCTTCGTCACCTTCATGGCAATGGGGGGCAACCTTAAACGCGAAATCCATCGCGAAACTGCAGCCCTTGGTGCCAATCTGCTGGTAATTCCGAAAGGGTCATGCGGCTACGAACAGCTCTCGATCCTGACCGGCGACCAGATGCCGACCAACATTTCCGCCGCCGAGATAGCAAGCATCCGCGCTATAAAAGGGCTGAGCGTGGTTCCATTCCTGGCCCAGCAGACTGCCATCAACAATAAACCGGTTACGGTCAGCGGTATCGAACCGGCAGCAACATTGGCCTTCAAACGCTGGAACGTTACTAAAGGCGCTTACTTCAGCTCTGCGGATCAAGCCGGTACCGTTCTCGGAACCGTGGCGGCCCGCCAATTCAACCTCAAGCCGGGAGATAACGTTACCGTCCGTGGCGAAGCCCTCCCGGTTCTCGGTATCCTCGGTGAAACCGGCGGACGGGACGACGCCACCCTGTTCCTTGCTCTGCCGGTTGCCCAGCGGCTGTTCAAATCTTCGGACAAGGTTTCCTATGCGGCAATCCGAACCGAAAATCTTGACCAGTCAGAGGCATATATCGAACAGATCCGGGTTGCTACCGGTTTGGGGGTAGTCTCCGACAAGCAGATGCTCAAGTCGGTTTTGGGCATTGTCGGCACTGTCAACATCACTTTGCAGCTGATCGCGGCAGTTGCAGTGCTGGCGGCGGCCTTCGGCATTGTCAACACCATGATGGCCGCCGCCTATGAACGTAAACGTGAAATCGGAATTCTTCAGGCACTCGGGGCGAGTCAGCGGATGATATTCGGACTGTTCATGCTGGAATCGGGTATCTACGGGATTATAGGCGGAGTAAGCGGGGTAATCACCGGTTTGTTAGCCGCTGCCGTTGCAGCGCCGTACATATCCCAGAACGCCTTGTTCAGATTTCGTATCTCCCGTTCAAAGTGGGAAGGAAAACGCTCAACGATATCCAGCTTATCCCGCAGATATGTTTCGCCGTGTCCGACGATCTTTGGATTCGGGTCAAGCGCACCGATCAATGC
>JACRCG010000076.1 GCA_016219145.1 Deltaproteobacteria bacterium
AATTTATTACCTCGGCAATTAAATAGATGCATTTAGTTCATGTTTGTGGTACAGTCTCTTCATGGAAAAGATCGATGCCAGAAAACATGACCAGAAGACCCAGTACGAGATTCGCAAGCAGGTTATCCGACTTCGCAAGAAAGGCGTTCCGAACAAGACTATTGCTGAAGGCCTTGGCATTACACAGCAACATTCCAGCAAGATATGGAAGTTGTATGTGAATCAGGGTGATCAGGCGATCAAGCCAGGAACGCGTGGACGTCGAAGTGGGGAGAAGCGAAGCCTCACCAGCGAGCAAGAGGCCGAGCTTCAGAAGCTGCTTGTGGATCATGCCCCCGAGCAGTTCAAGCTCCCTTTTGCTCTTTGGACCCGGGAAGTAGTCCAACTGCTGATCAAGAAGCGTTACCGCCTTGAGATGCCCATCCGCACGGTTGGTGAGTATCTCAAGCGCTGGGGCTTTACGCCTCAGAAGCCGGTAAAGAGAGCTTATGAGCAGCGTTCCGCAGATGTCCAGAAGTGGCTTGACGAGACGTACCCTGAAATCAAGAAACGGGCGAAAGCGGCTGGCGGCGAAATCAGTTGGTGCGATGAGACTGGAGTTCAGACTGCCCCCAACCGTGAGCGTGGCTACGCTCCCAAGGGCATTACGCCGGTCGCAAAGTTCAGTGCAAAGAAAAGCCGGATCAGCATGATTTCCGCCATTACCAATGAAGGTCAGGTCAGATTCATGCTCTACGGCAAATCCATGAACAGCGACCTTTTGATCACCTTTATGAAACGGCTGATCAAGGCTGCCGGGAGAAAAGTCTTTCTGGTTATGGACAACCTGAGAGTGCATCACTGCTCCACCGTCAAGGAATGGCTTGAGAAGAACAAAGAGGATATCGAGGTGTTCTACCTCCCGGCATATTCTCCTGACCTCAATCCTGACGAATATTTGAACAACAATCTGAAAAACCGGGTGCATTCTGGTATACCAGCCCGCACCGAAAGAGACTTGATGAAGAAAACCCGATCATTTATGAAACGGTTACAAAGGCGACCACATCATGTCAGAAACTACTTCAAGCACCCGAAGATAGCTTATGCTGCATAATTCATCTGTTTAGTTGCCGGAGTAATAATATCGAAGGGCGTTATCCGGGAATGCTTGTGCCACCCCCTTCACGTGAAGAGGCCGATGGATATATGGTGAGAATCAATGAGGTATTGCAATGCTTGAACAATCTATTTTGAAATCCGTTCAAAGCTATCTTACTGCAGTTGCGGCGAATGGAATATCGGTTGAACGTGGTATTGTTTTCGGATCTCAGGCGACAGGACATGCCCAAGAATGGAGTGACATCGACCTGCTGGTCGTCTCTTCGCAGTTTGACGATATGAAGGATCGAAGCGGAATCAACCTGCTCTGGCGCCTGGCGGCGCGCATTGACTCTCGTATTGAGCCGATCCCTTGCGGATCACGGCAATGGCGTGAGGATGATTCGTCTGCAATTATAGAGATTGCCCGTCGGGAAGGTGAGATGTTGGTTGCGGCTTGAATCGGGAAGCAACTGTTCGGAATTTCGGAATAATTCACGGGCAACCCAGTTCCGGCGGCTGGCATTAAACTATTGACGACTTATCTCCCTTTCTCAAGTACTCCAGCAACTCCTGCATATCCTGCGGCGGTTCGACCGTAAACTCCATGTACTCTCCGCTGGTCGGGTGAATAAAACCGAGGCAGCGGGCATGCAGAGCCTGACGCCCCAGCCGGTTGATCATGGCGCGCAGCTGCGTATCCGGCAGGTTGTTGATCCTTCCACCGTCAGCGTAGAGCGGATCGCCCAGGAGCGGAAAGCCTGCTTCGGTCAGGTGCACCCTGATCTGGTGGGTTCGTCCGGTTTCCAGACGCAGCTCCACCAGAGAAATCCGGCCGTAACGCTCCTTGACCTTCCAGCGGGTCACCGCATGTTTTCCGTTTCTGGCCTTGCCGGACAATCTCAACCGATCGGTCGGATGGCGACCGATGGTGCCCTCGATCTTGCCGGTTTCCAGCTGCGGACTCCCGTAGATCAAGGCCTGATAGATCCGTTTGACGGAATGTACGCCGAACTGGTTTGAGAGTGACTGGTGGGCGCGGTCATTTTTTGCCGCCACCAGAACGCCCGAAGTGCCTTTGTCCAGCCGGTGCACAATGCCGGGGCGCAGCTCGCCTCCGATGCCGGAGAGATCCGTGCAGTGTGCCAGCAGGGCGTTGACCAGGGTGCCGCTTGTGTTGCCTGCGCCCGGATGCACGACCATCCCGGCCGCCTTATTGATGACAATCAGATCACTGTCCTCGTAGAGCACCTCCAGAGGGATCGCCTCCGCCAGAGGCGTCGCCGGCAGTGGTTCCGGAACTGTGACCTCGACAAGTTCCCCCCCCCTCAGTTTAAGGGATGGGCGCACCTCTTTGCCATCTACAAGCACATGCCCGTTTTCAATCAGCCGCTGGACGTTGGCGCGCGACTCACCATCCATTTCCCGGCAGAGAAACTGGTCGAGCCTGACAGCTTCGCTTTCGGCTGGATAGGTAAAAGTAATGTGGTTCATGACGCCTCGCAAAAAGCAAAGGCGCACCCAAACAGGTACGCCTTTCTGGAATATCGGTTGTGGAACGCAGCTACCAGATCGACGACTCGATCTTGCCGGCGCGCTTGATCAGCACATCCACCACGGCAATCTCGTAGATAACGTCCGGATTCAGATCGCCGGACACCCGGGAGAGGAAATGCTGCCGCCCCTCTTCAAGCTCCTCGCTCAAGATATCAAAAATGTTGTCATTTTTGATACCGGTCTCGACCTTCTCCTTGTTGTACATGGCAACGTCGGAGAGTATCGCTCTGGCCAGCCGTTTTGCCTGATCCGGGTTATCTATCATGTTCATGGCTGAAGTCCCTCATGTCTCATGTAGTAAAGTTTTTTCGTTATAGCACTATTTTATGCGTAATGCAAAGTAGATGCTTGCGTCACCGCGACGAACCAGTACCGTCAGACCGCCGCTGCGGCCGGCCTGCTGGACGATCCGGAAATATTCGGCCTTGCTGGTCACACGTTTGCGATTGATGGAAACGATCAGATCACCGCGCTGAATGCCGGCTTCAGCGGCAACTCCGCCCCTGGCGACATCGACCACCACTACGCCGGCGCCCTGTTCGGCATCGTCCAGCACCAGCCCAAGCTGATCTGCATCGCTCCCCTGCTGACGCCCTCCGCCGGAATCACGGCGCTGTTTGGGAGCCGAATCCGCGCTGGCAAGGGTCAAATTGAGCTCAACCGTTTTACCATCGCGAAAGACGGTCACTCTGGCAGATTTGCCGACGCCGGCCTCGGCCACCAGACGCTGCAGATGGGAAGGATCTTTGACCTCGGTGCCGTTCAAAGCGGTAATGACATCACCCTGTTGAACTCCGGCCTTGTCGGCCGGGCCGCCTTTGATGATGCTGTTGACCAGCGCACCCCTGGCCTGTTTCAACCCGAAGGATTGCGCCAGATCTTCCGTCACCGGCTGTATCGTCACCCCCATATATCCGCGGCTGACACTCCCCTTCTGGATCAGCTGGGTGAAAATCGGCTTGGCCATGTTGATTGGAATCGCAAAACCGATCCCCTGCCCGGCGGCCACGATGGCCGTATTAATTCCGACCACCTCGCCATAGACGTTCAGGAGCGGGCCGCCGGAGTTGCCGGGGTTGATTGAGGCATCGGTCTGGATGAAATTCTCGTAGGTTTCAATACCGACGTTGGAGCGACCGGTAGCAGAGATGACTCCGACCGTCATGGTGCGGTCAAGACCGAAGGGATTGCCGATCGCAATGGCCCACTGCCCGACCTCCAGTTTGTCCGAATCACCCAGCACCGAAGCCGGAAGGTCGGCGGCATTGATCTTGATCACGGCGATATCTGTTTTTGGATCACCACCGACCACCTTGGCGTCATAAACCTTGTCATTGGAGAGCTTGACCTGGATACTCTCGGCATCACGCACAACATGATCATTCGTGACAATATAGCCATCCTTGCTGATCAGAAAACCGGAACCAAGGCTCTTGTCCCGCCTGGTCTGGGGGCCGCCGAAGAAATCCTCGAACAGGGGATTCATCTCAAAGAAAGGCTGGACGATTTTTTTACGGCTGACGGTCGAAATATTGACAACGCTGGGGGTCACTTTTTTGGAAACGTTGCTGAAGGCCTTCTGGGTCGAGAGGATATCGGACGGCACATCCTTGACGGGAGCATCGGCTTCGCCCCCCTTGCGCTTGGATTCCAGGAACAGGGGGGCATCACTTTTGCCGCTGCATCCGGCCAGGCCAACGGCAATCAGGTAAAAAGCGGTAATTACAAGCGCATGACTCAGCGGATATTTCATCTTTGTCCGTGGATTCCGAAACCGGTAAAATGGGTTTAAAGTGTCGAAACAGTAGCCAAAATCGCATCTTGTGTCAACGGAATTCAAAACTGCGGCAGAGGATCAGGCTCGTCATAATAATGCTGTTGAAACGTGAGCAGGTTTATGTAACAGTACGTCGTTATAAATTCACTCGTTTGGGAGAGCAAAATGAGCGATATCAAGGCACAGATCAAAGATTTCCGCATCGGCGAAAAAATCCGCGGACTTCGCCAGCAGAAGCGGCTGACACTTCAGGAACTGTCCGGGTTGACCACCCTTTCCAAACCACTGTTGTCACAGATTGAAAACGAGCAGGTCATTCCGCCGCTTGCCACCCTGCTCAAGATTGCCCGGGGCCTGAAGGTGGATATACACTTTTTTTTCGAAGATGCCGGCAATCGTCAGAACTATGTGCTGACCAGACGTGAAGATGTCAGGGAGGATGAGAAAGTCCCCCGGCAGGTCGCCAATGATGTCGCCCGCCCTTACGCCTACCACTCCCTGGCTCACGGTTTGAGACACAAGCATATGGAGCCGTTCCTGGTCGAGTTTGAAAGGCGGGAGTGGGACGACACCCTGTTCTTCAGGCATGAGGGAGATGAGGAATTCATCTACATCACCGAAGGGGAGCTGGATTTTCACTACAACAACGAGGTGCTTCGCATGCGAACCGGCGACAGTATCTACTATGATTCCAGCCAGCCGCACGGCTGGGTTGCGGTAGGCAACGACAGGGCACGTGCGGTGGCGGTGATGTACACGAAGGAATAGCGTCAGCACTGCCCTTGCCGAGCCGTTACGGTTGACGCACCGCAGTCGTTATGGTCTAATTGTCGGATGGTAAGAGAAGCCTACATAGCGCTCGGCTCCAACCTGGGGGATCGTGAATTGAATCTGCTGCGGGCCGTGGCTGAAATCGGACGGCTGCCGCTCAGCAGGGTAACAGCCCTTTCACCGTTTTACGAAACCTCGCCGGTTGGCAATAAAAACCAGGAAGCATTTTATAACGCAGTCCTCAGGCTTTCCACATTTCTTGACCCACGTGATCTCCTGACCCTCCTTCTTAACATCGAGACTGAATGCTTCAAGCGGGTTCGTGCCGAGCCTTGGGGGCCGCGCAGAATGGATCTGGATCTGCTCCTGTATGATTCTTTGACGGTGGCAGAAACGGACCTGGTGATTCCTCATCCCCGTCTGGCTGAGCGCCGTTTTGTTCTGCAGCCGCTTTGCGATATCGCTCCGAATCTGATCCATCCGCTGAATGGCCGCAGCATGGCCGAGCTGCTGACTGCGCTTGAGACTGACGAAACGGTCGTCAAACTTTAACTGGAGGAAAATGTGTGGCAAAATTACTGATCTGGGGGCTGCTGCTGTATATTGGCTACCGCATTTTCCTTTCATTGACCTCTGCAAAAAAGCCGCTTGAGAAACCGTCCGGAAACAGACAGGCCGACACTGTGACCCACCGTGACCCGGTCTGCGGGGTATACGTTTCAGAAGAGCAGGCCATCATTGGCAATCACGAAGGGCAGCGTCACTATTTCTGTTCCATGAACTGCCTTGAAAAATACCGCGAACAACTCGACCATAGATGAGGATAAATCCAATAAACATGCCAGCGCCTAAAACAGCAGCAGCATTCAAGCCGCTTTCGATCCTTTTCGCCGCCTCAGAGGCAGCCCCCTTTGCCAAAGAGGGGGGACTGGGTGATGTCGTCGGCGCCCTCCCCAAATATCTGGCCCGCATGGGGCACGATGTCAGGGTTGTCATTCCGCGCTACTACAGCGTCAATCTGAAAAAATACGGACTCAGGCTGCTGCCCGGAACGTTGGTTGTTCCAATGGGGGTCATCGGATTTCAGTACTGCGGCGTCTGGGAAGGGCGCCTGCCCGGCAGCGATGTGCCGGTCTACTTTCTTGAGCATGAGGCCTATTACGGGCGGGCCGGCCTGTACCAGCAGGATGGGGAAGGTTACCTGGACAATGACAACCGTTTTGTCTTTCTCTCCAAGGCGGCTCTTGAGCTTTGCAAGATGCTCAACTTCTCGCCGGACGTGATTCATGCCCACGACTGGCACACCGGCGTCATTCCGGTGCTGCTCAATACCTCCTACCTGCATGACCGTTATGTCGGCGATGCGGCCTCGCTGCTGACCCTGCACAACATGCAGCACCAAGGCAACTTTTACCCCGGTCTGATGGACGTTCTGGGCATCGGCTGGAAGCATTTCAACTATCTCGAACTGGAAATGGATGACCAGGTCAACCTGCTCAAAGGTGGCATATATCACGCTACCCTGCTCAACACGGTCAGCGAAGAGTATTCCCGGGAGATTCAGACCGCCGGGTTCGGCTGGGGGCTTGAAGGGGTGGTCAGTGAGCGGGCCAATGACCTCTCGGGCATCCTGAACGGCGTTGACTATGAGGAGTGGAATCCGGCTGTAGATTCGTTCATTGCTGCAAAATACAGCGCCAGAACCGTAAGAAAGGGGAAAGCGGCCTGCAAACGCGATCTCCAGGCGACCCTCGGGTTGCCGCAGCGGGATGATGTTCCGCTGTTCGGCGTCGTCTCGCGCATGGTCAAGCAGAAGGGGACCGACATCCTGGCCGAGGCGATCCACAGAATCCTCGAAATGGATGTGCAGTTTGTGATCGTTGGCAATGGCGAGCCCTGGGCGCATTTCTATTTCGGAGACATCGCCGCCTTGTACCCTGAAAAATTCGCCTGCTACATCGGCTACAGCGAAGCGCTGGCCCACCAAGTCGAGGCCGGAGCCGATTTCTTTGTCATGCCGTCCGCTTTCGAGCCGTGCGGGCTGAACCAGATGTACTCGCTGGCTTATGGAACTCCACCGATAGTCCGCGCCACCGGCGGACTGGCTGACAGCGTTGAAAACTTCAACGAAGCGACCATGAGCGGTGACGGCTTCAAGTTCTGGCATCACAGCGCCGCTGCCCTGTTCGACACTGTCGGCTGGGCCGCCTGGACCTTCTTCAACAACCCCAAAGGGCTGGCCGCGTTGCGCCGGAACGGCATGAAAAAGCGCTTCACCTGGGAAGCCGCCGCCCAAAAGTACGACGAGCTCTACCGTTTGGCTGTACTGAGGCGGCGCGGCGCTGAGTATTATCGCAACCGCTTTGGCGGGTAGGAAGGCTGTTCAGTGAGATTCCGGCAAATCAAAAGGGGAAACGCAAATTCGTTCCCCCTTTTTGTTTCCAGGTATTGATAGACAGTCGAATATTACGCCGCCGGCCTCTCCGTGCTCGCCGGCCTGATGGCGGTATGAACCCCTCTCGACCAGTGATGCTTGCCGTATTTCCAGTAGCCCAGCACATTGCAGAGCCTGGCATCCCTGGCATTGTCTACGGCCACTACCTGACCGGTAATCAGAGGCTGAAGATATCTTGCCAACGCAGCTCCGCCGCCGCCGGTAAGAACAATCGTGTCGATGTCCCAGTCATCTGACCATAACCTGTCCGCTTCATTGGCAATCGTAGCGGCAAGGTGGCTGAAGACCGCCTCGGTCGGGGCCTTCAGGTCGTATTCCTTCCCTTTTATCTTGATCTGTCCGCGCTCCACCGCATCGTACAGCCGGTAAAGCTCCACATTGACATTGCTTTTTTCGCGGAGTTTTCCGGCGATCATGCCAAAGCCCTTGGATATGCCGGTATCGGTCGTACGGCTGCCGCGTTCCGAATAGCGCATTTTGTCGGCAACGGTGAAATCAGATGTCTTAAAACCGATATCGATAATGCCGATTTTCTCCTGAGCATATTTCTTGTCGCCCAACTCTCCCAAATCATTCATCATCAGATTAAAGAGCGAGCCGAAAGGCTGGGGAACGACTTTAACCTCGTTTATCCTGATGATCTTTTCTTCAGCTTTGCCGTGGCCGCTTGTAAGAACGACCTTGTGATCACCCATCAGAAGCTTCACCAGGGCATCCTTGTATTCACGGTAATAGCCGATGGGCAGGCCGGTCACCAGACCGACCGGCACGTGGGAGCCGATCAGGCGCGCAGCGGCCGCCAGGGCCAGCGGCCGTGCGCATGTGCTGAAAAACTGGGCCTGGTCAAGGGTAAATGAGCGTACGTTGCTCTGCCTTTCAGCCATCTCGCCAATAAAGTAGGATTTACCGTCCAGCTCTATCTGGATATTATCTTCTTTGGAGCCGTCACCCAGTATGCCACCCTTGAACTGGATATCGGTGGCTTCTCCGAGGATTGATTTGAATACCAGAGAGCGCGCGCCGTTGGTTGCTTTTGTAAATCCAAAGCCGATATCGATTGCAAGAATCTCCATGCACAGCTCCTGTAAATCAGTAATTTGGCGTATCAATCGGGTGCAATAGATAACATCCGTTTATGAGGATTGTCAATAGAGGCTCTTGCAACAGGCCCTTTTCACCAGAGCGCCATCATTTCCCTTGAAAACCCGCAGCCCGGCATGGTAAGTGACTTCTTCGGACAACACAGGACTCTGCCCTGGTTTAACGCTTCAAAAATACTGATTTTTGACCACCGGAGATGGCTGTGCCTCCCTGCCACTGGCAGCCTGAAAATGGATCATCCCGGCAAAGTATGCTCATGACGTCATCCACGACAACACCACACAACGTATTGCTGACAACTCCGCTGGCAGCCGCCGTCCGGAGTTCAGTCATAAACAGGCTGCGCTGGCTGTCCGTCGTGCTGCTGCTGTTACTGCCGGCCTGCTACCATATGCGGACCGAAGCCGAGCCGATCCTGCCCCGCTCGTTCGGAGTCGCTACAGCCACTCCGGCAGCGTTGAACAAGATCCGCAACCTTGTTGAAGACAATTGGCAGCTTCGTATTCTCGAGGATTACAGCGTTGAGGGCGTTCTGATTACCGCCCCCTATCATTTCGCTACCGACACCGGACTCGGCCAGCCGGCCGGTGGACGCAAATATTACACCCAGCTGAAAATTGAGGTGCGGCGGCTAAACGGTCAGACCGTGGTGACGATCGCCCCGCATAACTATGAGATCCGCACCTCCTACGCCTATGGCCTTGGGGGCGAGCTGCGCACCATGTATAAACATTACCCCTACGAAGAATATCCCGGCATGTTCGATCTTGCTCCGCTGACGCTGGAGCTGGATCGGGTCTCTACTGTCATAAAGGGTCTGCTTCACTGACGTCAATCTACAATCAGGAGTGAATTGAGTGGCAGAAACAGGGCTGGTTCAGAAAATCCGTATTTTTCTTGAGATGATCAAATTCTCGCATACCGTTTTTGCGCTGCCGTTCGCTCTGACCGGAGCGCTGCTGGCAGCCGGAGGCATCCCGGCACTGCGGCAGATTGTGTGGATCATGCTGGCCATGGTTGGCGCGCGCACGGCAGCAATGGCCATGAATCGCCTGATTGACGCCGATATCGATGCCCGCAACCCGCGCACTGCCGGTCGGGCCATTCCGGCCGGTCTGATCGGAAAGGGATTGACGCTGTTCTTCATCTTTGCTTCCGTTGCCTTGATGCTTTTTTCGGCGGCCATGCTCAACCCGCTCTGCCTCAAACTGTCGCCGATCGCCCTTTTTTTTCTGGCGCTCTACTCGTACTGCAAGCGCTTTACATCACTGGCTCATGTTGTGCTGGGGGTCTGTCTGGCGGCGGCTCCGATCGGCGCCTGGGTCGCCATCAGAGGCACTCTGGATGCACCGGCGCTGCTGCTGGGAGCGGCCGTGCTGTTCTGGGTGGCCGGATTTGATATTCTCTACGCCTTGCAGGATCTGGAATTCGACCGTAAATCCGGACTGCACTCCATTCCGGTGCTGCTGGGCGTCAATGGTTCGCTCAGGACGGCCCGGATTTTTCATACCATCATGATCGGACTGCTATTCACTCTTTTCACCAGTCTGCGGCTGGGATGGCCGTTTGCGGTGGGGATAATCCTGGCGGCGGCCATGCTGCTGTATGAGCACTGGCTGCTGAGGAACGGAAACCTGGAGAAGCTGGACGCGGCATTTTTCAACATGAACGGTTACATCAGCGTTGCTGTTTTATTCTTCACAATCGCCGAAGTACTTGCGAGGTAAGAGATGAATGATATGCATGTCTTTGTGGCAATGACCGGCGCTTCAGGCTCAATGTACGGATTGCGGCTGCTGGAGCAGCTCTGCCTGAACGGGATCCAGGTTACCTTCAGCGCCAGCTGCAGCGGCAGCGTGGTCTGCTGTGAAGAGACCGGACTTGATCTTTCCGGCGATCCGGACAAGGCTTTACAGCGGCTATACGCGCATCTGGAAGTGAATTCCGGGATTCAGATGGTGCATCCCGACGACCTGTTCTGCGCTGCCGCCAGCGGCTCTTCCGCTCCGGATGCCATGGTGGTCTGCCCGTGCAGTATGGGGACCCTGGCCCGGATCGCCGCCGGAATCTCCGGCAACCTGATCGAGCGCAGCGCCGACGTCATGCTCAAGGAACGCCGTCCGCTGCTGCTGGTGCCCCGCGAAACGCCGCTCTCGGATATCCATCTGGAGAACATGCTCAAGCTTTCCCGTGCCGGGGCACGGATCATACCGGCCATGCCCGCCTTCTACGGCAGACCGGAGTCCGTGCTGGACCTGGTCGATTTTGTTACCGGCAAAATTCTGGATCAACTGGGAATTGCCAACAATCTCTACAAACGCTGGGGGACGGAGTGAGCAAGCACGCGGATGTCTGATTCATTCCTTCCTGCGGCTGTATCGGCCTATCTGCGTAAACGCTCTGCTTCATCTTCCTGGCAGTTAAATGAACGGCCAAGCCGTTCTTTTTCCGGCGCTGTCGTAATTCCCTCCCTGGCTGAAACCGCCAATCTTCCTCAGACATTGCTTTCGCTCTCGCGTAATCCGGTCGATTTGCTGGATCGTTTCATGATCCTGATTGTAGTGAATAATCGCGCCGATGCCGACAATGCCGACATTGAAGACAATCTTGAGTCTGTGGCGCTGCTGCCGAAATGGAAGCTGCAGTACGGCCTGCAGAATCTGTTCTGGGTGGACGCCGCTTCCGCCGGACGGGAACTGCCGCTCCGCCAGGGTGTCGGCCTGGCCCGCAAGATCGGAATGGACCTGGCTCTGCGGCACCTTGATTATTCCGGCAGGGATCCTGTGCTGGTCTGCCTTGATGCCGACACCCTGGTGCAGCCCGATTATCTTCCGGCCCTGGTCAGGCATTTTGACGACGCAGCGGCAGGCGGCGTCAGCATTCCCTATCGGCACCGGCCAGCCGCCAGCCAAGCCGGACAAGCAGCCATAGAGCGCTATGAGCTATTTCTGCGCGCCTACGTTCTGGGGCTGGAGCGGGCCGCTTCCCCCTATGCCTTCCACACGGTCGGAAGCGCCATGGCCTGCCGGGCATCTGCCTACATTGCGGCCGGAGGGATGAACAGGCGCCTGGCGGGCGAAGATTTCTACTTTCTGCAGCAGATATTCAAGACCGCCGGCGTTGCGACACTGTCCGGGACGACCGTTCATCCGTCGCCGCGCTCCTCGCACCGGGTCCCCTTCGGAACCGGCCGAGCAGTGGGTGATATGCTGGCAAAAGGTGGTGAGCGGCTGCTGTTTTACCAGCCGGTGGTGTTTGCAATAGTGGGGGATTGGCTGGCGTATGTGACCGAAAATCACGAGGCGGATGCCGCAACGCTACTGAACGGCGCCTTGCGGATTTCGCCGGTTTTGCACGAATTTCTGGAACAGGCCGGCTTCGGAGCTTCCTGGGATAATCTGAAGAATAATTGCCGTGACAGCACCAGACTGATTGCGGCTTTCCACGGCTGGTTTGATGCCTTCCGCACCATGCGCCTGATCCACCACCTGAGCGGCAGATACCCGCGTATCGCGCCGGAAGAGGCCGTATGGCCGCTGCTGGAAGTCAGCGCTCAGATAAATGTTTCTGAAATGCTGGAACTGCTGCGGAAACTGCAAGGGGCTGGATGATGTCGTTTAACCAACTCAAACGTTCATGGAATCAGCTGTAAATAAGTTAGATACCTGATAATCTGACAGTTTCCATTTGACAAAGCAGGCTGTTTCACATAAAAAAGTTCAGTTAACATTAATCAGCCGCGGGAGATTTGAGGTTATGGCTCACAAAACGTCAGTTTTCTTCCTGGTACTGTGCTTGTGCTGCATATTACCCAACCTGCACGCTGAGGAAATCGGTCGGAACGCCACTGTAGCCTCTCCCCGGAACAACTCACCAGCTCCGGCAGGAATTGACCCGGTCGCCGTTCAAAAGATTGTATTTGAAACCAGCGCCCTGCTGGTCCGTACAAACGGAAAAGTCAACTCGTTTTCCTCATTCAGACTCAGCAAACCGGCCCGCCTCGTCATCGATCTTCCAAATGTCATTAATCAGCTGGACAGCCAGGCGTTTACCGGCGACACAGCGCCGGTCTCATCGGTCAGGGCTGTGGCATATAGTGACAAGCTGCGGCTGATTATCGAGGCGTCCGCAACTCCCGCGTTTCCGGATACCCGGATTGAATCCACTCCCGCAGGCCTGGTCATAAACATTCTGGAAAGCGCCGCTCCAGCCGTTTTATCCCCCGCACCTCCGCAAACAGCTCCTGACAGGGAGGTGAAGGTCGAATTGAGCCAGCTCAAACCAAGCACGGCCGGTGCGGTAACTTCCCGCGGTCATGTCGCATCTGTTGCTGTCGAACAGAAGCAGGATACCGCGCGAGTCACGCTGAATATTTCCGGAAACTGCCAGATTTCAGATCCGGTGGAAGTTCTGAACGGGATTTCCGTGTCGCTTGGCGACTGTATTGTTCCCGCCAACTGGCAGGACAGCGTCGATGCAGTTAAAGAAAATTCAGCCGTAAAGGCAGTTACCCTCTTTACTTTTGACAAAACCAGGAAGGTTGAAGCCGGGATGCTGATCGAGTTGCGCCAGAAGAGCAAGTTCGGCTATTCAAAGGACAAGCAGCGTCTGGTAATCGATCTCACGGGGGCGGCCAGAGCGGCACTCACTGAAGACGCACCTCCCTTCAAGCTTTCTGCTTCCAGAAAAGACGCGAAAGCAGGCGCAAAAACTTTTACAGGCAAAAGAGTTTCAATGGAGTTTGACAATGCCGATTTGCGGCAGATTTTCCGCCTGCTGGGCGAAGTCAGCGGCGACAACATAATCATAGGGGATGATGTCAAAGGAAATTATACGATTAAGTTCAAAGAAGTGCCTTGGGATCAGGCACTAGAAATGATTCTTATTAATAACAACTTAGAAGTAACACAATACGGAAATGTTATTGAAATTGTTACTTATGATAAGATTAAAAGACGCAGAGATCAAATGCTGGAACGACAAAAACAACTTTTTGAGCAAAAGCTTGCAGATGAGAAAATGAACGCTATAGGGCGGAGTGTTGATAATAAAGCAGATGAAATTGTAACAGCAAGATGCCAAGTGAACAATACAACGGTCGTGGATATTCTTCCTGTACTAAATATTCTATTGTCTAAATTTCGCTCTGTTTTGGGTTCTAATGCACTAATTAATACTACAAAAACTAATGCAAATGTGACTCCACAGACCGGTGGCCTTTTTGGCGGCGGTGGATTTTCAGGCGATGCTACCTTTGACAAAACAACAAGCATACAACAGCAAAGTACTTACAAATCAGAATATGGAGAAATGTATCCGGAATCAAACACGAACACTATAATAATTAATGACAGAAAAGATGTAATAAGGAAAGCGGAGTCAATTATTTCGATACTTGATGTTCCCAAAAAACAGGTTTTAATAGAAGCTAGAATGATAGAAGCATCAACTACTTTTACACGAGATTTAGGAGTTCAGTGGGGCGTACATTATAGAGACGGCTCCGCATCATTATTTGGCATAAATTCTCTTGATACTGGTTTTGGTGGGGTAGTTTCGCAACCTCCAATTAGTGGTTCATCTGGCCCCGGACTCTCAACTGGAATTTCTTTTGGTACTCTAGCAAGTAATATTAAACTCGATGCACGGCTGTCAGCTGCCGCCTCGCTTGGCACTATAAAAATAATATCAAGTCCAAAAGTAGTGACAACCTATGGATATCCTGCAAAAATTACTCAAGGACAACAGATTCCATACACTTCAACAACAGGTGACAAGGTCGAAACTAAATTCATACTAGCAGCACTTGTATTAGATGTTACGCCTAGGATTACTCCTGCTGGCGGTGTATTAATGGATCTGAAAATAAGTAATGATTCTTCTACTGGTGTTGGAAACCCACCTTCTATTAATAAAAAAGAAACTACAACACAGATGACAATACAAGACAATGAAACAGCAGTAATTGGAGGTATTTATACTAACTCTGACACCGATTTTGAGCAGGGAGTGCCGTTCCTTATGGACATACCTTACCTAGGCAAATTGTTCAAATCAAATAATGCTACCAAAACACAAACTGAGATGCTGATTTTTTTGACACCTCGATTGCTAGACAAAGAAAAACAAAATGTGACTACTAGAACCAAATGCTTAATTGTTGAATGATTTAGGCAATCACGGTCTCTTTGAACTGATGCCGGTAATATAAATTACCAGCTCGCCGTTAGGCCGGCTCACGATAACCTCATCGTCCAGTTTTTTGTGCAGCAGGGCCTGCCCAACCGGTGAGTCAATGCTGATTTTACCGACTGACACATCGATTTCGTCCGGCCCCACCAATTGATAACAGCGCTCTTCCCCCTTGTCATCTTCGTAAGTCACCCAGCAGCCGAATGAAACATTTTTCGGATTCGCCGGTACCGTGGCAACTTTCAGCACTTTAATTCGCGAGCCGAGGTGTTTCAGCTTCCGGTCGATTTCGCGCAGACGTTTTTTTCCGTAGATATACTCGGCGTTTTCCGACCGATCCCCCTCCGCCGCCGCATCCGACACTCCCTGAACTACCTTGGGGCGCTCCACTTTCCAGAGCTGGTCGTACTCTTCATGCAACTTCTTCAATCCTTCGGCAGAAATCAGATTCGTCATTGATCTTCTTCTCCAAACATCGTCTTTTCCACCAGGTCACAGACAATATGAATCATGGCGATATGCCCCTCCTGAATACGGGGGGTATCGTCACACGGCACTACCAGCGCCAGATCACAGACACCTTTGATGACGCCGCCGTCTCCGCCGAGCAGTGCAGCGGTCAGGCAGCCCTTGTCGCGAGCCAGTTCCAGTGCAGTCTTCACGTTGGTGGAGTTACCGCTGGTAGAAATGCCGATCACCATGTCACCCGGCGTTGCCAGCGCCTCGACCTGGCGTCGGAAGATCAAGTCAAAGCCGTAATCGTTGCCGATCGCTGTCAGGATGGAACTGTCCGTTGTCAACGCAATAGCGGGCAGGCCGGGACGCTCCATCCGAAACCGGCTTACAATTTCTGCCGCGAAATGCTGCGAGTCGGCGGCGGAGCCGCCGTTACCCATCACCAGCAGTTTGCCGCCGCGTCTGAAGGTCTCGATCAGGAAGATTGCCAGCTCGGCAATTTGCGGCGACAACTCATTTTCAATGCGCCCGCTTACTTCACGATTGGTCCGCAACTGTGAAATGATGTCAGCAATCATGGCGATTCCTCCCTTAGCTGTGCGGAAAGACAAGTGGAGTGTTTTGTAATGGTCTGGATAAGCTCATCAAGCGAGATTGCGGTTTCCAGAGCGGGGAATGCTGCGCTTTCACTTCCACGAACAGCCAGCAGATCCGGGGATCCTGTTTTCAGCAGTGACATCTGGCGTTGCAGGTCTCGCTGGGGAAACAGCAGCGAGATGCCATTAAGCTCTATGCCGGTATGAAGGCCATTCCACCCCATCCGCCGGAAGTCCGAGTACTGGCGGCGATGCAGCAGCAGGGTGAAACGATGTCCCTGCCGAGCGCCATCCAGTGCAACCTCGATAAAATCACCGAGGCTGGCAGCATCGGCTTCTTTTCCGAAATATACGACATAGTGGCGCGGAAGACCCCAAGCCGAGAGATAGGCCAACCGGCTGTTCTGCTGCATTTCAAGCCGCCGTTCCTGTGATCCGAACACCGGCTCGACGTCGCACATTAATATGGCACGGCTGGTAATGCAGGTCCGGTACCCTCCGGAAGCGACGCGCCGCACGTACTCATTCAGACACCATTCTCCGCCATCAAGACCATCGTTAAAAGTGCCGGTCAGCACGCGCATTTCCCCCCTCAACAGCAGGGTCGCCAGCGAGACCTTGCAACTCTCCATGACTGTGCAACCGGGAACAAGCGCTGCGAGCTGCGGCGCTCCAGCTCCCCTGAACAGTGGTGAGACGATACCGGCTCCGGTTGATTCGGCCACATCCAGCAGCACTTTAAGCCACCCCGCGTTTACCATGACGTGCGGACGAACGATAACTGCATAGTCGCTGTCAGAACGCGCCAAACCCATGTTTATGGCAGGAACCAGTCCTACGTTGCGCTCTGTTTTTATGAACAGGCCCCGCTCACCCAGCGGTTCCGAAAACTCTTCCAGCATGATCTCGGTCTCGCGGCTGCTGCCGTTATCGACGATGATCAGACGAGCTTCGGGGGAGTGTTCGAGAATAGCCGCCAGGCAGGCCCGGGTTTCGAACGGACTGTTCCAGACAGGAACGATTATGTCAACAGTGGGAGATTTCATCATAAGTCAGGAGGGCCAAACATCACCGGAGCACACGGGGCATTGAGAAAAGAGGGGACTCCCTGCGCCCCCGTCCGTCTCATCTGCCCCATGTCTCTTATGGCTATTACTAGGATGCGATCGACACGCGGCGCAACAGGTCAAGCTCATCCAGAACCTTGCCGGAACCAAGTACAACGCAGTCCAGAGGGTTCTCGGCGATCAGAACCGGCACCTTGGTGATCTCGCGCAGCAGAAGATCCAGGTTGCGAAGCAGGGCGCCGCCGCCGGCCAGGAATATGCCCTGATCAACAATGTCGGCCGCCAGCTCGGGCGGAGTTTTTTCCAGGCAGATGCGCACGGTATCGACGATGGAGTTGACCGCCTCTTTCAGCGCTTCACGAATTTCGTCCGAGCTGACTTCGATTGTTTTCGGAATACCGGAAACCAGATCGCGCCCCTTTACTTCCATATGCAGCACTTCCGGGCCGGGATAGGCCTCGCCGATATCTATCTTGATCTTTTCAGCCCAGCGTTCACCGATCTGCAAGTTGTATTTCTTGCGAATGTACTGAACGATGGCCTCATCCATCTTGTCGCCCCCCATACGGGTGGACTGGGCATAGACGATGCCGGCCAGCGAGATGACGGCCACTTCGGTGGTGCCGCCGCCGATATCTACAATCATGTTGCCGGAGGCCTCCGTAATAGGCAGGCCGGCGCCGATTGCGGCAGCCATGGGCTCCTCGATCAGATAGACCTCACGCGCACCGGCCGACTCGGCCGATTCCTTGACAGCTCTTTTTTCGACCTGAGTGATGCCGGAAGGGACGCAGATAACTATTCGAGGCCGCACCAGCGTCTTGCGGTGGTGCACCTTGTGAATGAAGTAGCGCAGCATCTCCTCGGTAATATCGAAATCGGCGATGACGCCATCCTTCATCGGCCTGATGGCAGTGATCGAGCCGGGGGTACGCCCCAGCATCTGCTTGGCTTCCATACCGACCTTAAGAACCTTCTGCTGGCCATTGGGCAATTTCTGAACGGCAACTACCGACGGCTCGCGAACGACAATTCCCTTTCCCTTAAGGTAAACCAGAGTGTTGGCGGTACCAAGGTCAATGGCCAGATCATTGGAAAACATTCCAAACAGGTAATCAAACATTTTCAACATTATGCGTGATCCTTTCAAAAATCATTTCAGGTGCTGAAGGACTGCGAAGAATAACAGAGTTGCAGCAATAATTGCAAGCATGAATAATCTGCAGATCAGACCTCTACCCGGAACTCTGCTCCGCCGTCCAGATTACGGGCCGTCAGTTTCCCGCCCATATTCTGTTCGATGATTACCTTGGACATGTACAGCCCGATGCCGGTGCCCCTGTCCGGCGCCCGGGTTGTAAAATATGGATCAAATATTCTGGGTAAGACATCATCAGGAATTCCGCCGCAGTTGTCGCTGACATACACTGCCGAGCGTTCATTCTCGCGGGTAATCCGGATGCGAATTTGCGCATCTTCGACGCAGCGCTCGAAACAGGCTTCTCCGGCATTGGAAATGATATTGAGCAGAACCTGCGAGTATTCGTTTTGATAGCCAAAAGCGGTGACATCCTCGTCTCCTGCAATGACTACCCGTACATTGCGGCTCTCAAGCGCGGCGGAGACAAAATCCAGAGTGCGCCTGACCGCCTTATTGATGCAGAAGTTCTGTTTTTCCTTGTCATCGCGAAAAAAATTGCGGAAATCGTCGATGGTGCCGGACATATGCATGATGACGTCCATCGCCTTGTCGATCTGACACTCCATCTCCGCGCTGGTGATTGTGCCGGAATCGTATGAAAGTTGAATATTCTGAATGATCAGCCCGATATTGTTGAGCGGCTGACGCCACTGATGGGCAATATTGTTGATCATCTCACCCAGAGCCGCCAGCCGTCCCTGCTGGATCATGGTCTGATCCATGCGCCTGAGCTCCGCCACAGCCTCACTGATGCGATTTTCCAGAGAATGGTTGATTATTTCAAGCTGTTCGGTCTGCTCCAGAAGCTTCTGCTCCATCAGTTTGAGTTGGGTTATGTCCTGATTGCTGGCCCGCCACCCCCATGGCAGACCTTCAGGTGTGAAGATTTGCCGACAGATATGACCCAGCCAGCGCAGCTCGCCGTTTTTGGTCAGAATCCGCATTTCGATCGGCATGATATGCCCGTCTTCGCAAACTTCATGGGTATGGTTCAGAAACAGTTCCCTGTCTTCCGGAAGAATAATGCGATGAACCAGCTCATGGTCGCTCATGAACTCTTCGATTGAATACCCGGTAAGCTTTGTCACCGATGGAGACATGTACAGGAAGGTATCGTCCGGCAATCGCCAGTATTCCCAATTGGAGGCGCAATCAGCCACTATCCGCAGGTGCTCCTCGCTCTGCTGCACCGCTTCCTGGGCCGTCTTTCGCTCTGCGATCTCCTCCGCAAGCTGCCTGGTCTGCCGGAGCAGCTCATCCTCGATCCGCTGCTGGGACTGGGCGCAGCGGAACAGTTGTCGCGCTCCAAGAGCGGAGACAACCAGGCCAATCAGCCAGATAGCGGTCAGTACAACAGTACACTGGATGCTGGAAGCATCCAGCAGAAGTGACGCCCCTGCCAACAGAGTCCAGCAGAGCGCCTGAAAGGCGGCATACGTCAATATTTTCCCAGAATTCTTACCGCTGTTTTCTCCGCTGTAGGGCGGTTGATCTGAGGCTTGCATAGTCACCTGCCGGATTTAGTTCTTATAATCTGAAAGACTACCACGCTTTGCGCAGATGGCAATCAAGAATAAACCTGAAAAAAGCAGTTGCCTCTCACAAAGGCACAAAGAACACAAGGAAATCTGAGGCTTATGTGGGTTTCAGCACTCACCGATAGGGTTCTATTCTTCGCTTTGATAATCTCCTGATTTTCTTGGTGAACTTTGTG
>JACRCG010000073.1 GCA_016219145.1 Deltaproteobacteria bacterium
CAAAAAGTGCCGCAGGAACTCTCACGATCAAGGTGACTCCGGATAATATTGCCCCGGCTCTTACAATATCCAATCCGCCGCAGGATATGTTGACCAGTCTGAGCAGCTTCGCAATAACCGGTACGGTCAGCGACCAGCAAAGCGCAGTCGCGCTGACCATGACTATAAACGGTATTCAGTATTACCCGACAGTCAGCAACGGAAGCTTCAGCCAACTCCTGAACCTGACTGCCGGACAGAGTTATGCAATTAATGCGATTGCCACCGACCAGTACGGGAATACGTCCACAGTGCATCGAAATCTGATCAGTTATGATCCCCAGGCGGCTCATCCGTCACTTCTGACAAGCAGCGCAAGCGTGCCAAAAGGATCCAGCACTGTAATCACACTGACTTTGGAAAACGCAGCAGGGGTAGGGGTTTCCTCGCTGTCAACCGATATAGCTTATGATGCTGCTCTACTGGACGTGTCATCAGTTACAGCTGGTGAGGCTGCAACAGCTGCCGGTAAGGATGTAAGTTTCTCAACGCCTTCTGCCGGAGTTCTGCGGATCGGTATACTCAGCTTCGGGAACTCTAATCTGATTGGCAATGGTGTCGTTGCGAGGATTAATTTAGGCGTCAGGCTGACAGCACCGGATGGAAACGTTTTGCTGACAGCATCACCTGTCATGTCGGACGCTTCCGGAAACCTGGTTTTTGCCAGCTCGACCGGCGGGGTGATACAGGTGTTCACAAAGCCGGGCGACTGTGACGGCAACGGCAGCGTTAACATCGCGGAGGTGCAGAGCGCGATCAGCATGTTCCTGGGGTTGAAACCTTCTGAAAGATGTGTTGACATTGATCGCAACGGACTGGTGAGCATTGCCGAGGTACAGAAGGCGATCAACAGTTTTTTGGGGCCGTAGGAGTTTTTCTGGGAGAGTTTTTTTGATTGTGACGGTTATGCTGGATCCGGAATGGATGTGAATCATGCCGGATTCAGCACGACGAATTTTATTTGCTATCAGTTTACGAAACTGAAACCGGCTGCTGCTCACCAGCCGGTTTCTTTTTTCTCCGGCGACGTTTTTTCTTCTCCCCGTCTGTTGTGGTTGCAGCAGGAACCGGAGCCGGCTTTACAGCTGTCGCAGCTGATGATCTGGCGGGACGGGCCGCCGGGCGGCGGCTGTTGTCGCTTCCACGGCCGGCTCCCGGTTTGCCATGTTTCAAATCCTGAACGCGTTTTGGCCTGGCGGTGCGGACGTAGTCCTGAACAAATAGTTCATCTTCGGCCCATTCGGTCGGAATCTTGCTTTTGATGTATTCCTCAATGCCTTCCAGATACAGGGCTCCATCCTCATCAGCCAGCGAGATGGCCTTGCCTTCGGCTCCGGCCCTGGCGGTGCGGCCGATGCGGTGGACATAGTCCTCGCAATCCTGGGGCAGGTCGTAGTTGATTACGTGCGATACACCATCGATATGCAGGCCGCGCGATGCCACGTCGGTGGCGATCAGAATCGGCAGAGAACCGTCCCTGAAGTCATCCAGAATTTTCATCCTTTTGCGCTGCTCAACGTCGCCGGAGATGATCCGGCAGGGGAAACCGTTGGCGTTCAGCAGGTTGTGCAGATGCTCACCTTCACGCTTGGTGTTGATGAAAATCATGGTGCGCTCCATGCCGTCACGTCGCAACAGACCGAGCAGAAGCGGAAATTTCTCCTTACGGGAAACGTGATACAGGGACTGTTCCACCCGTTCGGCGGTCATCTTTTCCGGTGTTACCGAGACCTTTTCCGGCGAGTTCATGAATTCGTAGGCCAGCTCCATTACGCGCTGATTGAGAGTGGCGGAGAACATCATGTTCTGGCGCTGTTCAAAGGGGGGCAGGCGGCGCAGGATGAAGCGCAGGTCGGCGATGAAGCCGAGATCGAACATCCGGTCGGCTTCATCGATCACCAGTACTTCGATCTCTTTCAGGCTGTAAACCTTCTGTTTGAGGTAATCTATCAGCCGTCCCGGTGTGCCGACTATCACATCGGCGCCATCCAGCAGGGCGTTTTTCTGCTTCATGTAATCAACGCCGCCGTAGATGGCCTGGATAACAAGACCGCTGTGCGCCCCCAGTTTCTGGGCGTCCGCTTCGATCTGGACGACCAGTTCACGGGTGGGGGCCAGGATCAGGGCTCTGGGACGCGCGCCCTTTGTTTTGTCGGCCATCAGTCTGGTGAAAAGTGTTATCAGGAAGGCGGCTGTCTTGCCGGTGCCGGTCTGGGCCTGTCCGGCTACGTCCCTGCCGGAGAGCGAGATCGGCAGTGTCTGCTCCTGGATGGGGGTGCAGTTGATAAATCCGCTTTCGGCAATGCCGCGCAGTACCTGTTCGGGGAGTTTCAATTCGTCAAATCGCATTATGTTTCCTCTTTGTTCTGATCGTGCTTCGATGATTCAACACCATATACCGCGATGCCCGCTCTGGCAATGGAAACATACGAAAACAGCCATAAATACTTTGACAAACAGGATTTCATTCCTTTACTATGACGCGAATTTACGCAAGGATGCCAACATTATGCAGGCTGCACTCAACATCATCGGCGAAGACCTGAAACTTGTCGAACTTCAGTTTCGCAAAGACCTTGAATCTGATGTTCCGCTGATCCGTAAGGTCGGGGAGTATGTACTCTCAAGCGGCGGAAAACGCGTGCGTCCGGCGCTGCTGCTGCTGGCGGCCCGCCTGTGCGGATATACCGGTGACAAGGCGGTCCCTCTGGCCAGCGTGGTCGAGTTTATCCATACCGCCACCCTGCTGCATGACGACGTTGTCGACAGCGCCACACTTCGGCGCGGCATAGCCTCTGCCAACACTTTGTGGGGGAATGAGGCCTCCGTGCTGGTTGGTGATTTCCTCTTTTCCAAATCTTTTTCTCTGATGGTCGGAGTCGGCAGTCTCGATATCCTGAGAGTTCTTTCGGGCGCCACCACCATCATCGCCGAAGGCGAGGTCCTGCAACTGCTCTGCACCGGTGAAATGGATCTGACCGAAGAGCGTTACATCAGCGTGGTGCGTTCCAAAACAGCTATTTTGATGTCGGCGGCCTGCGAGGCGGGAGCAATCCTGGGCTGTGTAAATGCCGGTCAACAGCAGGCTCTGGCTGATTTTGGCATGGAACTGGGCATCGCCTTCCAGTTGATGGACGATACGCTCGACTACATCGCCACCGAAGAAGAATTCGGCAAATCTATCGGCCACGACCTTGAAGAGGGTAAAATTACCCTCCCTCTGATTCATACTCTGCGGCACTGCAGCGGGGCCGAGCGGAGTTTCATCGAAGCGGTGGTTGAAAAAGACGAGATGTCGCTGGAGGATTTTCAGCAGGTCTCCGCGCTGGTCAAATGCTACGGTGGCATTGAATACACGGTTAATGCCGCCCGCACCCAGATTGCCGCATGCAGGAGCCGGCTGGATATGTTTGAGGCCTCGCCGGTGCGTGAAGCAATGGTGGCCCTGGCTGATTACGTGGTTACTCGCAGCAGGTAATTTTTGGATGGGCGAACCTGGAGGGTTCATGATGCAGCGCATTTTATGTTTGTTTATGGCTGGTATGCTTCTGGCCATTTCGGCTTGCAGCAAGTCTGAACAGGCCAGGAGTCTGCCGGTTGCGGCAGAGAACAGCCCGGCGCCGGAGATTTCAGTCGTGTCAATTGCCGACGGCTCCGCCCTGAAACTTTCCGATCTGAAAGGGAAAGTGGTGCTGCTCAACTTCTGGGCTACCTGGTGTCCACCTTGCCGCGAAGAAATCCCTTCCATGATGAAGCTTCAAAAGGCCATGACCGGCAAGCCTTTTCAGATGGTTGCCGTTTCTGTGGATGAAGGTGGCAAGTCGGCTGTCGAGGCGTTCTTCAAACAGAGCGGTTTTTTACTCCCGACCTATCTTGATCAGGGTGCCAAGTCGGCCAAAGCCTACGGTTTGACCGGAGTACCCGAATCCTTCATCATTAACAAGCAGGGCATTGTCGTCAAAAAGATTATCGGCGGCCTCGCCTGGGATTCTCCCGATGTTGCCTCATTCCTTGAAGGATTGATGAAATAGGCCGCTGCCATGCATAGCCAGGAAGTCACCTATATAGGGGCGTTCATAGCCGGACTGCTCTCTTTTCTGTCCCCCTGCGTACTTCCGTTGATTCCCTCATATATTACCTATATTACCGGCCTTTCCTTTACAGATCTACAGGCTGAGCACCCCTCGCACATTATCCGCCAGAAGTCTATTCTGCACTCGCTGTCATTTATCTGCGGATTTACAATTGTGTTTGTCCTTCTGGGGGCCTCGGCAACTTATATCGGCACCTTCCTCCATCATAACACTGTCATAATCAGAAAGGTGGGCGGCGTGCTGCTGGTAGTGCTGGGCATCCATGTCACCGGCCTGGTCCCGTTGAAATTTCTGCTGGGGGAAAAAAGGATTTCCATCGCTCATAAACCGGCCGGATATGCCGGAAGTCTTCTGGTGGGAATAGCTTTTGCGGCCGGCTGGACCCCCTGCATCGGCCCGATTCTGGCGGCCATACTGGCTGTTGCCGCTACCGAAGAGAGTGTCTATCAGGGGATTATGCTGCTGCTGCTCTACTCGCTGGGGCTTGGGGTGCCATTCTTCATCTCGGCCCTGGCCATGCATCAGTTTCTGGTGGCGTTCAACCGCTTTAAAAAATATATACGCCTGTTTGAAATTATCACCGGTATCTTTTTGATGGTAATCGGCGTCATGATCTATTCCAACTGGCTGTCGCGTCTTTCCGGATATGCGGGCAGCATTTTCAAGGTGTTTGAATGAAGCCTCACCTCTCTCGCCATTCCATTCAACTGACAGTTTCGCAATTAGTAGTAACGGAAGCCTTTTATGGCGGAATTCTTGAGCTGCCCGTGCAGCGCTCGTTCACCTCTCAGGGAGCGCCTGACCACCTGATTGTGGATATGAACGGCATTGCAATCGTCTTTGTGGAAGATGCCGATGTTATCAGGGCGCATCCGGTGCTGGAGCCGCGTTTCAGCATGTTTCCACGTGGAATCGGGGTCACGCTGCATTTTGAGGTCGAAAAAATAGAGGAAATCAGAGACGCCATCATGGAAGAAGGGCTGGAGATTCTTTATCCGCTTGAGATTAAACCCTACGGCGTCAAGGAGATGTGGTGCTTTGATCCGGATGGTTACCTGGTGGTACTGGATGAGATGGTGCAGGGAAGAAAACAGAACGGGCAAGCCTGAAATGCAATAGAACGCGGATGACGCGGATTGAGCGGATTTACACAGATATTGATCATTCTTTTGGGGTTTATCTGCGTTAATCCGTTAAAATCAGATTTTATCCGCGTTCCATTGACTTTGATTTTTCCTGTTTGGAAACCTTGTTGTTATCAGGTTTAATCATCCTTCCTGATCCGGACTACCTGGCTTACGCCGGACATGGCCTCGATCTCCTGGTCGTTCAAAGTACTTGTATCGCCGATTACCCCGATAATCGTTCGGTTGGCACCGGTTGACTGATGAATATCAAAGTCACGGGTGATCAGGTACTCCTTGATGGCGTCCAGAGCCTCTTCCTCGGCATGTTTCCTCATTATTATCAGCATTACAGTTGTTCTCCTTCTTGAGGCTCTTCCTTATGTGACATGATCCGCTCAAGTCGGCGCGATTCGTCCACGACACGCTCGAACATTCTGACTATGGCTTCATTGTCCAGCGGTCCGGGATTGTCTTCTTTCATCCGGTTGAAAATTCGCTTTTCGCGGGCCGGGTCAAAAACCGGCAGGTTCAGCTCCTTTTTGGCATGTCCGATCTCAAGAGCAAGCCGGGCGCGTTCGTTAAAGATGCGCAGCAGCACATCATCCAAGAGGTCGATCCTTTTGCGAATTTCGCTTATATCCACGTTGTTACGCTCCCGTTAAAATTTCTTCTTCACAAAACTATCCTTCTTTTCGTGCAGATCATCCCGCTCCGGGTAGTCGATATTGTAATGAAGGCCGCGCGATTCTTTCCGTTTCTGGGCACAGGTTATGATCAGTTCAGCCACTGTGGCGATGTTGCGCAGTTCGATCAGGTCGGAGGTCACGTTAAAGTTCCAGTAGTATTCTTCAATCTCTCCCTGGATCAGTTTGATCCGGTTCATGGCCCGTGTCAGGCGTTTGTCCGAGCGGACGATTCCAACATAGTTCCACATGGTGCGACGTATTTCGTCCCAGTTCTGGGATACGACCACCATCTCGTCGCTGTTGGTGGCGGTGCCTGAATCCCAGACCGGAATTGCCTGCGGGTCAATATGCAGGGTTTTAAGGGCTTCAACCGAGTGCCTGAAAGCGCGCCCGGCGTAAACGGCCGCTTCAAGGAGAGAATTGCTTGCCAGGCGGTTGGCTCCGTGTAAACCGGTACAGGCAGCCTCGCCGATTGCATACAGGCCGGGGATGTCGGTTGCGGCATCAAAATTGACCGCCACACCGCCGCAGAGATAGTGGGCGGCCGGCACGACCGGCAGCCATTGGCTGGTCATATCCAGACCAAATTCCATGCAGGTCTGGTAAATGTTTGGAAAACGATTGCGGACAACATCGGCCGGCTCGTGAGTTATGTCGAGAAAGACACAATCATCGCCGCTGGTTTTCATTTCGTTGTCAATGGCTCTGGCCACGATATCTCTGGGGGCCAGATCCTTCAGGTGATGGTACTTCTCCATGAAGGCGGTCCCATCCCTGCGACGGAGAATAGCTCCTTCGCCGCGCACCGCTTCGGAAATCAGGAATGATTTTGCCAGTGGATGAAAGAGGGTAGTGGGGTGGAACTGCATGAACTCCATATTGGCAATCGTGGCCCCGGCACGGTATGCCATAGCCACACCGTCACCCGACGCCACGTCCGGGTTGCAGGTGTACAGATAGACCTTGCCGGCTCCTCCGCTGGCCAGAAGCGTTATTTTCGAGCTGAAGGTGATGACCCGGTCGTTGTTGATGTCCAGTACGTAGGCGCCCAGGCAGCGGTTCTGTTCCAACTGGCGGCGCTCTGTTTTTGCGGACGTAACCAGATCGATGGCAATATGATGTTCGTAGATCTTGATATTGGGATGTCGGCTGACCTCCTCAACCAGAGCCCGTTCAATCTCGCGACCGGTAATATCTTCGGCGTGCAGGATGCGACGGGCACTGTGACCGCCCTCACGGGTCAAATCGTAGACCGTGCCATTGGTTGTGAATTTGACGCCCCATTCGATCAGGTTGCGGATAGTTTGCGGCCCTTCCTCAACAACCATCCTGACTACGTCCTCGTGGCAGATGCCGGCTCCCGCCACCAGAGTGTCCTCGATATGAGCGTCGAAGGAGTCCTCTGCCGAAAATACAGAGGCGATGCCGCCTTGAGCGTACTTGGTTGCTGATTCCGATATATCACGTTTTGTAACAATGGCGACGTTACCATGGTCGGCAGCCTGCAGGGCGTAGGATAGGCCGGCTATGCCGCTGCCGATGACCAGAAAATCGCTTTCAATGCGCATATTGTTTTCCTTCCTTGATGTGCGAACAAGTTGCGGAATTATTGACCCGCGACACGTATTTGTCAAGCAGAGAGCGGGGGAGAGGGCGTTCGAGACCTTCTATGGTATTGAAAACAATAATAAAGCATTTCGTTTTGTCTAATCAGGAAGATGTAAACATATGTTACAATAAAGTGAAATTGTCGCATAAAATTAATAATATCAAAGTGTTATATTATAGAACCAACATTTCAACTATTGTTTTAGATTGTCAAACTTTTTGCTTGACATGCAAAATAGTATAGTGGTACTTCTTTGCTTAAATAAGGTTCGAGTAACTGTAATCAGACAATCTCAGGCAGAAAATATCTGGTCAATTATTTTGCAAATGTAGTATGGTGCTGAAAAATCTGCTGGAGGTCAAATATGAACAGAAAAGGAGAAAGCGTTATGAAATTTGCACAGATTCTGGCGGCAGTCATGTTTATGGTTGTTGGGTTCGTTTCACCGGTATTGGCAGCAAAGGACACGGTCAAGATTGGCGCACTGCTGGCTGTGACCGGACCGGCATCTTTTCTCGGCGCGCCTGAAGCCAGGTCGCTTGAGATGCTGGTCGCCGGCATCAACAAAAAAGGTGGACTCAAAGGGAAGCAGATCGAACTCATAATCAAGGATACCGGCGCCAGCACCGAAAAGGCGGTTTCTTTTGCCAAGCAGCTGATCGAGGAGGAGAAAGTACTGGCTATTATTGGCCCTTCCACAAGCGGCGAGACAATGGGCATCAAGAAGCTGGTTGAAGAAGGCAAAACCATTCTTATATCCGCAGCCGCGGCAGAAGCGATTGTTAATCCGGTCGGAAAGTATGTCTTCAAGACCCCCCAGAAGGACAGTGATGCTGTTATCAAGATTCTGGAGCAGATCAAGAAGATGAAACTTACAAAGGTCGGCATTCTTTCCAGTAATTCAGGATTTGGTAACGCCGGCAAGGGACAGATCGAAAAACTTATCGGGGATCACGGCCTTACGATAGTAAGCAACGAGGTATATGATAAAGCGGCCAATGACTTGACCGGAGAAGTGACCAAGGTTAAAGCTTCCGGAGCTGAGGCTATTATTAACTGGTCGATCGAACCTGCCCAGGCAATCATTATTAAAAACGCCCGCCAGATTGGATTTACCGGTCCGATTTTCCAGAGCCACGGTTTCGGCAACATCAAGTATGTCGAAGCAGCCGGTGCTGCTGCTGAAGGCGTTATGTTCCCCGCAGGCCGCCTGCTTGTAGCTGATGTTCTCCCCAAGGGGCATCCCCAGAAAGCGGTTCTGACATCTTACAAGAAGGACTATGAGTCCAAGTTCAAGGAAGATGCCAGTACTTTCGGCGGCCACGCCTATGACGCCATGCTTGTTCTTCAAAAGGCCATCGAGAAGGCCAACAGCCTGGATAAAGAGGCTGTCAGGACTGCCATTGAGGGTTTGAAGGGTGTTGTCGGTACCGGCGGGGTTTTCAATTTCTCAGCCACCGACCATAATGGCCTTGGGATTGACGCCTTCGAAATGCTGACGGTAAAAAATGGCAAGTTTGCACTGTTGGAGCAGGCAGTTGAGAAGAAAGCGGCGCCCAAAAAGAAGAAATAATATTTCTATTCAGATAACCGGCGTTTTTGCGGTATTTTTCCCTAGACACGGGGCTTTGGCCCCGTGTTTTTTTCAGAATATTCAGAGGGCGGCGTAAATTATGGAACTGTTACTTCAATATATTGTTGCCGGCGTCACCTACGGCACCATCTACGCTATCGTGGCAATCGGCTTCAATATTATTTACAACACCACAGGTATCATCAATTTTGCTCAGGGTGAGTTTGTCATGCTGGGGGGTATGACGGCCTTCACGCTCAAAGAATATCTACCCCTGCCGGTTGCGATTGTATTAGCTGTCATGATTACCATGATTATCGGCGCAGTGATTGAAATGATATTTATCCGCTGGCTTCACAAACCATCGGTGCTTCGTATGATAATCATCACCATCGGCCTTTCGATACTCATCCGCGAGACAGCACTTCATATCTGGGGTGAAGGAGTAACCAATCTGCCTTATTTTACCGGCACCTCGTTGACTTCAGTCAGTATTGGCGGTGTTTTTGTGTCACCTCAGGTTTTCTGGGCGGTAGGAATAAGTTCTGTTATGGTGGTTCTATTGGGCTTTTTCTTTAACTATACCCTGATCGGGAAACAGATGCGTGCATGCTCGGCTAATCGCGAAGCTGCGCGGCTCTGCGGGATCAGCTCTCAGAACATGGTAACGCTTTCGTTCATGCTTAGCGCTGGTATCGGCGCTTTGGGCGGCTGTATTGTTTCTCCAATCACTTCTATCCAGTATGACAGCGGCTCGCAGCTTGCCATCAAGGGATTCACCGTGGCTATCCTTGGCGGGCTTGGCAACAGCACTGCCGCAGTTGCTGCGGCGATGATACTCGGTATTCTGGAGTCATTCAGCATCTGGGCGCTCCCGGCGGCATACAAGGATGTAGTCTCGATCGCGATCATGCTCATCATACTTTTCGTGAAACCGAGCGGTCTCTTTGGCAATGCCGCTGCGGCTCGTTTAAAGGAGTATTAATGTCCGCCAAATTCCTTCAAATCTCCGGATTTGCACTGGTGATTGTTGCTATCCAGATTTTCACTCAGGTGACAGACAATTCATTTCATCTTACCCAGCTTACCATGACGGCATATTACTCGCTTCTGGTCATAGGTCTCTGCATGCTCATCGGTTATGCCGGACAGATATCACTTGGACATGCCGGTTTTTTCGCCATCGGCGGATATATGTCGGCTTTTCTTACCACACATAATTTCAGCGCCCTGAAAGGAAGCCAGTTTGTCGGCACTCTCTCGAAACTTGGTGTGCTTGGCGTAAAGAAAGATATGTACGGAGCGGAACTGCTTGCCTTTAATCCCTGGCCGGCCTGTATTCTGTCTGTGTGTACGGTTTTGATCGTTGCCTATGTCATCGGGGGGCCTGTTCTGAGACTGAAAGGGCACTACCTGGCGATGGCGACGCTTGGTTTCGGGATCATTATTTACCGGATGGTTCTGGGCTCATCCGGCCTCGGCGCCGCTGACGGCATTTCCGGTGTTCCGGGTTTTTCAATTTTACCCGGAGTAATGATCGGAGGCAGCGGTTCGGGGAAAATCCTCAACTATTACGTCGCATGGGGAATTGTAATTGCCGGAATGACATTTCTGCTGAATCTGATCGGCTCGCGTGTTGGGCGTGCGCTTTCCGCGATCCATGGCGCCGAGGATGCGGCTGAGGCCATGGGGATCCCGACTGCAAATTACAAACTGAGGGTTTTTGTATTCCCAATACCTATCCCTCTCCACCTTTGGGTGGCAGTAATCGGAGGCTTCCTGATAATCTCCTTTTTCCCAAGAGTCGCTTGGCAAGCTCACCTTGGCGGTCTAGTCCTCGGCCTCATTGCTGGCTATTTTTTTAGAAAGTGCCAGCGCTTCTTTTTGGTGTGAC
>JACRCG010000077.1 GCA_016219145.1 Deltaproteobacteria bacterium
GAAGCTCCTGAAAACCAGGCTTTTCAAAATTCTCAACACCATTTTCCGCATCAACTCGAATTATCAGGCCTCCAACCCGCATATACCGGTCCAGATGGGCTGGGTTTGCGGAATTGCAGGGGGCCTGGATGAGGTTGCGTCGGCACTTAAGGAGGCTATGGGGGTCGAAGTTGCCATAGCTCCTGCCATGCCCACCGGACTGACAGGAGAGAGCGAATATGTTCCACTGGCCGGCTTTGCTGCCGCGCTGCAGAGCGGAACAGCGACCTCCTACTCTGCCGCGGACATTTTCCGCCGTTTCCCCCTGCGCAAAAAATACGGCCTTATCATCTACGCCATAACTTCTCTTGCCGCGCTTCTGGCCATCAGCCTCAGCGAACGGGAATACCGGAAGCTGTTCTTTGAGGTTCAGAGAACGCAGCTGGCGGTCAATCCCAAACAGAAGCAGGCTAAAGCGGCCGCCTCGGCCGCCTATACAAAAAACCTCGAGACGCTCAAGAATCTGACTTCACGCCAATTTGTCTTTTACGACCTGTTCAGGGAACTGGCTAACGACCTCCCTGATGGCGTATTTCTTGAGAACCTCGAGTTCCACCTCAAGGAAGACAAGGGTCTGCTTGACATTACGGCCATAACAAGGCTGAGCGACAAAACCGGAGAAGGGATACTCCTGAACAAACTGATGGGGATGATTGATCATTCTCCCATACTTAAAAATCA
This sequence comes from Deltaproteobacteria bacterium, assembly GCA_016219145.1. Lineage (GTDB taxonomy): Bacteria > Desulfobacterota > Desulfuromonadia > Geobacterales > Pseudopelobacteraceae > JACRCG01. The sequence goes on from JACRCG010000077.1 coordinate 721, forward strand.
TCGTGAACCGTCCATAAGCGTTGTTTCCAAAGAGAAGGAGCGCTATATGAAAATTACGGTTACCAGCGAGGTCAGCCCTCTTGACACGAAAAAATAAGTTCATAGTTCTGGTAGCCTACCTGCTTGTGCTGGTTGTGCTCATACTTGGCTACCGCATTAATCGCTCTGCAAAAATCAAGCGGCTGCGGGCTGACCTCACCAGGATTACTTCCGATCAGAACAAGACCAGCACCGCCGAAGCCGAAGTCACCCGCCTCAGCCGGCTGATTCCGTCAGAAGCCAACACACCGGCTTTTATCGAATCGCTGTATCAGTGCGCCGGGGAATCAGGCTTGAAGCAGCATGAGGTTGCAACGGAGGCGGTCAAGAGCCAGGCGACAGCGCGACCGGGAGCCGGCGACACCACTTCCGTCGCAAAGCACCGTATCAAGGTGAGCGCCACCGGCAGCTATCGCAGTTTTGCGGAATACCTGCGGCGCGTGCAGAACATTGAGCGCTTTAACAGGATCACCGAATTCAAGCTGGTTCCTGATATGGGCCAACTGAAGGGAACATTTGCAATTGAACTCTACTCTCTGCCGGTGAAAAATGCGAAATAGCCATTTTATAAAAATTGCAGCGGTTCTTGTAATGATTACAGCTTTTCGGGTAATCTCTTCAGCCGCCGCCCAACCCGCTGCTCCGGTCAGCAAGGACAGAGACGCGGCCAAACTCTCAGTGATTCCCGAGGACAGCTCCAAATGGCGGCGTGATCCTTTTACAGGCAGACATGCCAAAGATGACAAAGCTTCATCAGGCGCTGTTCCAGCCAGTTTCACGGCAGCTGCCGCAATCAACCGTTCACCAGAACTCAACCTGCAGGGCATAATTCAGAGCGGCAACGCGTTTCATGCACTGATCAACGGACACGTGCTAAAAACCGGCGACAGGCTTGCCGGACTGACCATCAGACAGATCAGCCGCTATCAGGTCGTGCTGTTTAACGAGAATAAAGAAACCTTCATTTATGACATCTACCAGGGCAGGATTGATCGAGGCAAACAATGAAAAACAGGTATTGGGCCATAATTGCCGTCCCACTATGCGTGGCTGGATGCGTGAACCCCGTGACAACCGGTATCAGGGATACAAAGGCGCTTCCCTCCTATACCGCGCCGACTGCGCCGCAAAAAGCTGCCATCCCCCAGAAGGACCCGGACGCTTATCGAGCCAGTGATTCCGGGCGCACCTACTCTCTGACTCTCAAAAATGCCGACCTGCGGGATGTACTGCTGCTCCTTTCCAAAGAGAGCGGGGTTCCTATTGTCAGCGAACGGGGTCTGCGCGGCACTGTCAAGATCGAGGCCCAGAACAAGAAACTGGGTGAAATGCTCTACGCCATTCTCAAGCCGCTGGGCTACACAGCCTCTGTTGAGAACGGCATGATTCTGGTGGGAAGGCCCAAACTGACCACCCGCACTTTCCGGGTCAATTATCTGAAAGACAAACGCAATTCCACCAGCAACATGAATGTGTCCGGTTTTGCGGCCGGCAGCGTGAGTGTCTCGACCGAAGGCAAATCCGACTTTTGGGGAGCTTTGGAAAATTCTCTGGAGATGCTGGTGTTCGGTACCAGCGGCAAAGGCAAGCGGGATGGTGGTGGATTCATACGCGGTGAAGAAGAAAAAAAACCGTCAGCCGAGCCTAAATCAGCCGGCGTAACTCCGGCAACCGCTAAAAGCGCCACACCGAAAATCGGGGATGATGTATCTAATCTCGCCACTTCACCTGCCATCGAGCTGGACGATCAGCTGCTTCTGAACACCCAGATAAACCAGAGCCAACTCAAACAACTGGTGGTCAACGAACTGGCCGGAATCATTCAGGTCACCGATTTTGCCGAAAATCTTGACAGAATCGCCACGTTCCTGGCAGACGTCGAAGAGGGGAGCAAAAGGCAGGTACTCATCCAGGCCCATATCATGGAAGTAAGCCTCAAGGACAGTTTTTCGATGGGAGTCGATTGGGGCTATATTTTCAACAGGGCCTCGAATCTGACAATTGCCCAGGCGCTTGTCCCGGCCAGCAGCGGCGCAGCCGGTTCGGCGCTTGGCAGTGTTTTCAAGATTTCTGCCGGAGGCGGCTCGAACAGATTTGATGTGCTGCTGGACGCCATGAAGGAACAGGGCAATGTCAACATGCTCTCCAGCCCCAAGATAACTGCGCTCAACAACCAGAAGGCGGTCTTCAAACTGTCGACCTAGCAGTTCTCGTGGGTTTCCAGCAAGACCACCCAGAATAACGCCATCGGTGGACAGGACACCTTTACTACCACTCCGCAGGTCGATGAAGTAGGTATTTTCCTGGACGTGACCCCTCAGATCGGGCCTGACGGTTCAATCACCATGCAGATTCACCCCAGTGTTTCCGAGATCAAGGAGATTTCTACTTCGCCCGATAAGTCCAGCACCAAACCGGTCATCGACACGCGGGAAATCGACACCATGGTGGATGCCAAGGCGGGAGAAACTATCGTTATTGCCGGATTGATCTCGGACAAGCTTTCGGAATCAAA
>JACRCG010000078.1 GCA_016219145.1 Deltaproteobacteria bacterium
CTCATCTGAAAGTGTTTCCGGCACTCGCTTTATCAGCGCCTCGCACCCTGCAACCTCGCGCACGCCTTCCGCGACCGCTTCGGCCATCCTGTAGATATGTCCGTACATACTGTATTGAATTATCGTTACCTTGCACATGGCTCAATCCTCCTTGAATTGTGAAGCTTGCGGAGCAGGCTGATTTCTCCACCCTGCGATTATATCATAGACATTTGACAAGTAAACGGGACAAACATGGTCTTTTATACTGGTGTCAACATGGTCCTGTCTGCCCGCTGTATAAACTCCAGCGAGGGACGGGCGTGAAAGATTCCTGAACCTGTGCCAGTTGTTTTCAATCCACGCAGAAAGAGATACAGTGCGCCGCCAAAGTGGGTTTCATAGTCGTAGCCGGGCAGGCGCAGCTTCAGCAAGCGATCCAGCGCCAGGGTGTAGAGGTGGTATTGCAGGATATAAGCGTTGCGGCACATGGCCTGCTGCATCTGCTCCCGGCCGTAGTCGCCCTGGCTGTTGCCCAGGTGGTTGGATTTCCAGTCCAGCAGGTAATAGCGCCCGGCGTGCACGAACACCAGATCTATGAAGCCTTGCAGCATGCCGCGACTGCGCTGGAATGACAGGCTTTCCAGCAATTCCTGAAAATCGGCGCTTTTATCATCAAGCAGGCCATCAAAAAGGGTGCGCACGGTATCCGGATCAAGCTGCCTGACCGGCAGATAGAATTCCAGCTCGGTTTGCCAGGCGCCTTGCTTTAGTTGTGACAGACTGAAACCGGGCAGACCGGGGATTATTTCCGCCGTGGCAACATCCATGACCATCTGGCTGACTGCCGGCAGCCACTGCCCTGAAAATCCGTTGGCTGCCAGTACTGCGCCGGATACAGATTCAATCTGTCCCTTTTTGATAGAGCTGAAGTCCAGCTGCTCGAAAATTTCATGCAGACAGGTTCCGGCTTTGGCCCCGCGCGGAAATTCAAAGATCGTCAGTCCGCCAGAAGCTTCCGGACCTGATCCGGTGCCGCTTTCAACCTCTTTCGCAAGATTATCGTGATCGCGCGGCAAAAACGGATGACCTGCCCCGGAAATCATGCCGCTAAAGCTGGAAACTCGCCAGTTGTCGCCGGGTATGTGGGCCAGAGTCCTGCAAGTATAGGGCGTTTCAGGCTGCGAATTGTCGTTGTAGCGCAGATTATCAGCGGCTTCAGGCATCATTTCAGCGATAATGCCGTTAGCTGCGACCCCGGCCGCCTGGCGAACATGCTCCAGAATAACGCTGTCCGGCAACTCCGCCAGCGCCTTGTTTTCCCTTTTCAATATTCCGCCATGCAGCAGGTTGAACAGCGCTGAATCCACCGCGCCGTTAATACTTCCCCAGACGATATAACAGCGGTATCTGGCGCGTGTCAGGGCCACGTACAGCAGTCTTACGGCTTCGGCCTCGCGCTCCTCGCGGGCCAGTATTTTGTGCTCTTCAGCTTCAGCCAGGTCAAGAACAAGTCGGCCGTTTTCATCGTGGTACATTACCCGGCCGCTCCGGGTGGCGGGTGGATCCCAGGCAAAGGGGACGAAAACTATTGGATATTCAAGACCCTTGCTGGCGTGGATCGTAGCAATCCTGACGGCGTTGTCGTCGGTTTCCAGGCGTTGCAGAGCGGCGTCATCGCCGTGGTTTCCAGATATTTGCCGCTCCAGCCAGCTGATCGTGCCGGACAGGCTCTTGCCATGCTCCAGCTCGGCCTGATGGAGCATTTCCATGCAGTGCAGAATATTTGTCAGAGCCCGCTCGCCGCCTGCGCTCGACAGCTGTCTCTTTCTGACGCCGCAATTATCCAGCAGCTGCGCCGCCAGAGCGGTGACGCCTCCGGAGCGGTGCGCCATCCCCAGATCGCGGAAACGGAGAAGCCACTCCTCCCATCCCGGATGATCGCCGGAGCTATCCACGAAGGCGGAAATTTCGTTGGCGGTCAATCCGATACTCGGAGTCAGCAGCGCCTCGCGCACCATTCGCTCGTTGCCGGGCCAGGCGGCGGCTCGCAGAATCCGCAACATATCCAGGGCTTCTTCGCTCTCGAAAATAGTGGCGCTCCCCTGCTGTACCGATGGAATACCGATAGCACGCAGCGCCTGCTGCACGTCGGCGGCCTGCCGGTGGGATTTTACCAGCACGGCGACATCCCCAGGGGTTATGCGAGGCTGAGTTTCGGAAGAATCGGCATCACGGCAGCCCTGCTCAAGCAGGCGGTATATTTCGGCGGCAACCGCACTGGTTATCCGGGCTGACGCCGCAGGTTTGGACTCTGCCTTTGTCTGATCCGGGCGCGGGTAAATCCAGATATGGAACGGTGTCAGGGCTGGGGAGGAGTCGCAGGAAAACGGATCAGCTGATGTTGTCCCGGCGGCGACCGGTTCAAAAATAATATCCTTGTGCTGAAAAGGATTCAGGTCTGGTTTGTTAAAGATGGTGTTTACGGCTGATACAAGCGCTGGTACCGATCGGAAGTTCATTCCAAGGGTCTGCCGGTTATCTGCGATGACACTCTTTCCGGCATTCAGGTAGGCAAACAGATCAGCTCCGCGAAAGCTGTAGATGGCTTGTTTCGGGTCGCCGATCAGAAAGAGCGGATAATTGCACTCCCCCTCCCTTGACGGGAGGGGATTTAATAATCTGCTGAATATATTCCACTGCAGCGGGTCGGTATCCTGAAACTCATCTATCAGCGCCGCCGGATAACGCTGGCGCAAAACGTCAGCCAGCGCAGCCCCGTTGGCGGCTTCAAGCGCAAGATGAAGATCCAGCAGCAAGTCATCGAAACTACGAGTGTTTAATATCTTTTTTCGCTTCGAAAGCTCATTTTGCAGCCACTGCCTGAGTTCCTGTCTACAGGCGATGATCATATCCCGGCGGGCCTGTTCGATCAGGTTCAGGGTTTCTGATAACTGCTGGCAGAGAGCAAAAAATGGATGATCAGGAATTGCAACGGTTGCTTTGGTTCTTTTGGAGATAATGTTTCCGGCTGAAAATAAATCAAGTTTGCTGCAGGGAGCATTCGGGTTATCAGCCGCCAGCCACGAGTCAAGCAGCTGGCCGGCGGCGCTGATCTGCTCCGGCTTGTAGCTGGTCCTGTTCAGACTGTCGCCTTCAAGCTGAGCGATAATCTGGCTGCGTTCCGCATTCCAGAGCCGGCCGACTGCCTGAAACAGGCTGGCGCGCTGCAAGATCAGGGGGGCAATATCAGGCGGGGCTGTGACGGGAATTACACTCAGCTCAGGGTTCTGATAGTGTCCCTCAAACGGCTTGGCCAGCTTTTCCGGAGTGAACTCTCCAGCCACCAGGTGTTCGATAAAGTCGTTCGGCCGGGCCAGAATGTTTTTGCGCCAGAAGTCATCGCAGACCTGTCTGACAACGGCGCTCTGGTCGCTGCTCATTTCACTGTCAAACAGCGAGCCGCTCTCGAAGGCGTTTTCCAGCAGCGCCCGCTGGCAGAAGCCATGGATGGTGAAGATGGCGGCATCATCAAACGAATGTAGCGCCCTGGTCAGAAGACGGCGCGCCCGATCAGGGTCTGGACGACGCTCTTGCATCAGAATCTGCTCCAGCTCATCGTCGGATGCGGTTCTCTGGCCGCTGTACAGTTCCAGTAAGCTGCTGATCCGCTGCCTGATCCGGTCACGCAGTTCAGCGGTGGCCGACCTGGTGTAGGTCACAACCAGAATCTGTTCCGGCCGCAGCTCTTTTTCAAGCAGCAGCAGGATATACAGCGCCGCGATGGTCCAGGTCTTGCCGGTCCCGGCGCTGGCCTCGATCAGATGGAGGCCGGAAAGGTTGATCGATTTAAGGTTGAGCGGTTTCATGGGTGACACCGAATAGCAATCCTGAACAAGCTTTTATCGCACAAAGCTCACAAAGTACACAAAGAAAATCAGGTGATTTACCTGATTATAAACCATGACAGGCTTATGCCTGGACCGGAAATGCCTTTGATTTCTTTGTGTTCTTTGTGCCTTTGTGAGAGCTGACTTATTTATCAGGTTTATTGAAAAATGATCCGTTCGTAGACTGCCCGGTAGCCCTGAACTTCATTCGCTATGGAATAGTGTTCAGTTGCAAAGCTTCTGCCGGCCTCGGCAATTTCCCGTCCTGCAGCCGGATTGAGCAGCATTGAGCGTACCAGATGGCGAAGCTCATCATCACTCTTGTAGAGCCATCCGGTTTGTCCGTGGCGAATCAGCGAGCGGTTGCCAAGCACATCGCGAGCCAGAACCGGCCTTCCCATGATCATAGCCTCCAGAAGCGTGTTGGCCATGCCCCCTTCAAAATACGAACTGTTCAGCACCAGTCCGGCGGCTGCGAAAATGGCGCCCATCTGCAGGTGCGGGATTTCGCCCGGTATGCTGACCCAGGGCAGAGCGGCCACCCGCTCTCTGATGTCAGCGGCATGGAGCCGGTCAAGTTCACCCCCCACCACAAGCAGACGGAGTGACGGGAATTCCCCTGCCAGCGGCGCCAGGGCCTCAATGGCGCTTGTGATGCCCTTGACCGGGCGAATGGCGGCCGGCAGGAGCACGATAAATTCGTCTTCTCCGTGCAGATACGGCAGGCCGGGCGGAAAAGGGGCCACCCCCTGGGGAACCACTGCAATTCTGGCTGCAACATCAGGAAAGAGCCGGGCCAGATGGCCGGCGACCTGCGGATCAAAGCATGTGACAGCCGCTGCGTCGGCGATGGCCTGACCGGTAGAAGCCTCGCCGCACAGCTCCGGATCAAACAGGTCGCTGCCGGTAATTGTCACCAGATAGGGAATGCCGAGCTGTCCGGCCAGCAACCTGGCCGCCGGGCCGGCATGGTGGGCATGAAAGGCGTGCAGAAGGTCAGGGGTCTCTTGTCTCAGCAATCGGCACTGTTCGTCAGACATCATGCTGTCCAGTGTGATTTCGGTGACCCGGCAGCCGGTTTGCGGCAGATGTTCAGCAATCCGGCGAACGGTGGTCATGTTGCCACGGGTGGGTCCGATGCTGAAGGGGGATATGAGCGTGACGTTTATTATCCGGCTGCTCATGCTCTCTCTGTCTCCCTGGCGATGCCAATGAACGGCGTATATATGCGGCTTGCCAGCTGTCTGAATTCATCATCCAGCGGATCTGAATCGCCATGACAAAATGCCGTGGCAGCCCGGGATGCTTCTCCCGGAGATCCGAACGCCGGTTGGCCCCTCCACTTTTTCAGCGCCGCATCCTGACCTTTGTTTACAAACTCCCAGGAGGTTTCCGGAAAGAAGGGGAGCGGCTTCAGCATCCCCTCTCTGTACAGTTCAATCAGATCGGTCAGGATTTCTGCGGCATTGTCAAGCTCCGGCAGTTCAAGAATCTTGTCTTTGGCGATCATCATGCTGCTGCGCGGGTAGCCATCGGGCTTCAAGGCATTCAGAATCAGATGATCGACCCAGAGCGAGAGTCGGTCCTTTCCTTTCAGGGTGGCGCAGCGCCAGCGCAGATGCCGCTTTGACTGCAGTTTGCTCAGGACTCCGCACAATTGGGAGTCGCCCGCTTTCAGATAGACTTCGAGAGACTCCAGGGGATCAGCAGTCTGTTCAGTTACGAAATCCGCAAAAACGGCGCAGCTGCGCCAGACAGCGTCGAAAGCGGCCTTCCCGGCCGACATGACCGGCAGAACAGAGCTGTGTCGGGCGATCTCATAACAAGTTTCCTGCTTTGCTCCGGCAATAATCCTTTCAACCAGCTCCTGTGAAAGTGCATATCCGGACAGTTTGTTCAGTGCGAACGGCTCTCGCTCCTCCGGCTCTTCGGCCGGCTCGTAGGGGCGTATTTTCAGGCGGTTTTCCATGAAAGCGGCGGCCGGATCCGAGAGGAAGCGCTTCAGCCGATCGATCTCGATCCGCCCGGTCAGGTCATTGCCGGGTGAAAGCGGTGCTGCCATGAAGGCGCGTTGTGTAACTCCCTTCAGACGTCTGGCTTCCAGGGCTTCCAGGCTTTCCCGGTCATAGCTGAAGAGGCTGCTGCCGTCCTGCCCGGTAAAATAGGCGGCGCTGAAACCTTGCAGGCGGTGGAGCTTGAGGATCGCAGGAGCTGTTCCGCTTTCTTCCACGCTAAAACTGCGGCTGACATAGTCCTGCAGTTCCGCCACCAGAACCGAGGGGGGGATGTTGCTGTTGTCGCGGTCGCTCTGTCCGTTGTAGCTGATATACAGCCGCTCCTCAGCCGCCAGGAGCGCTTCGAGAAAGAGGTAACGATCCTCGTCCCGCAGAGAGCGGTCGCCGCGCCGCCTTGCCCCGGACATCAGGCTGAATCCGGGCTGGCGCGAGGTGCGCGGAAACTGGCCGTCGTTCATGCCGGCCAGGCAAACTACCCGCATCGGGATGCTTCTCATCGGCAGCATGGCGCAAAAGGTGATGGCGCCTCCCATAAAACCGTATCCGCCGCCACCTTTGGTCAATGTCAGCTTCAGGGAGTCGCGCACCGCATCCAGGCCGAGCGGGCGGTCAAAGCCGTATAAGGTCTGTTTTTCACCCAGGCTGTTAAGAGCCTTGGCCAGCAGGGCCGGGCCATTGTCTGTACGATCCTCCGCCGAAAGCATGCCGGCGGCTGCATCAGAAAGTATATTTTTCCATTCCAGCAGGGTATGTCCGGAGGCAAAGCTGGAATGGATTTGTCTGATATTTGTAAAAAAATCTGCCAGTTTGCCAAGCGCCAGCGACCGTTGCCCACCCATGGCGGGGTATGGCAGTATTCCCTTAAAGGCCCCAGAGGCATCCGGCGTCATGGCATATCCCAGAAACAGGCGGTCAAGCCCGGCCTGCCAGCTGAAGTCGGCAAATGGAGAAAATCCCAACTCGGCGCGATGATTTTCATCCAGCCCCCACCGCACTGCGCTGCCATGCAGCCAGCTCCGGAGCGAGGCCAGTTCATCCTCCGAAATATCAAAACGAGCCATTACCAGCGGGCTTTCCAGAATCCCCAGAACCTCGTTGACCCCGAAGCGGCTGGATGAGAGCTCCAGAACATCCAGAAAAGTGTCGATGAATGGGCTCTCGCCCCGGACGCTGCGGTCGGCGATGGAGTAGGGCAGGTAGGGACGGCCACCAGAACGTCCGCCGAAGACGGCGCTGATGTAAGGGGCATAACTTTCCATGTCTGGTATCATGACCAGAATCTGGCGCGGTTCCAGATTCTTCAGTTCATCGAACATCGCCAGCAGATGGTCGTACAGGATCTCCATCTCACGCCTCTTGCCGTGGCAGGAATGCAGCTGAAGCGAGCGGTCACCGGCAGGGAGCGGACGTTTGATGCCGTCGGCAAGCGGGTCACGCAGTGTCAGTATATCGTTCTGAATTGCGGACAGCAGGGAGCTGGGCCGTAGACCCGCACATTCCGGCGCTGGAGCGTCCTGAAAGTCGTCCAGCTCTTCATAATCAAATCCGTAATCCAGCAGCGCTTCAAAAAACTCCTGCCCCAATGTGCCGAGCGAAGAGAGAAGCGGGTTGCCGGTTTCATAGTATTCAAGAGCTTCTGCGGCTGCGCCGGATTGCAGCGAGAGTCCTGCCAAGTGACGACCGGAGACGATATTGCCCCAGTAGCGGCCGCAGGGATTAAGCAGGTAACAGATGACATCGCACTTCTCCGACAAGAGGCGCAGCGCCTCCAGGTGAAAAGGGGGCAGATAGGAGATGCCGAACAAGGTTATCCGGTCGGGCAGTTCCACTCCTTTGGCTCCGCGCTCAGACCTGATGCGTCTTTGGAACTCGGCCAGCCGGGCCGCCCGGTGCGAGCCCTGATGACCGGCGCTGACGGCGCGCCATAGTTGCGGCTGCCAGCCGTCAGCTTCACCCTTGTCCCAACTCAGAACCATTTCCGGACGAAAGATGGTATACTGGTCGAACAGGTCGGCGATGACTCCGGATATCTGCAAGAGGCGTCTGTCGTCCCTGCCGCAGCGCAGGTAGGCGGCAATCTGTTCGAACCCCTTTGTTTCTGCCAGTTCCGGCAGCAGGGTTGCGATGCGCCAGGTCATTGCGTCCGGTTTGAAAGGGGAGCCTGACGGAATGTCGGTGAGGAGAGCGCTAAAGCAGGTGTCAAGCATGTCGTTCGGAAAGCTGAACCTGAGGCCGGCCGAGACGCCGTGATGAACGGCCAGCTCCATCGAAATCCAGCGGGCCATGCCGTTACTCAGCACAACGATATTTTCACTCTCAAGCGGAGCAGGCGGGGCCGCCAGAAGATTATCGGCAAGGGCCTCCAGCAGCCGTCTCTGCGAACTGCTTGTTATGAGTCGTAATCCGGGCATGTCGCGAATATACCGGATTTGGCTGGACAAACAAGCAGGAATTACGTTATGTGGTTACTGTCAAACTCTGACATCAGTATGAAAGGGTAATAATATGCTAAAAAGCATGACCGGTTACGGCAAGGGCGAAGTATCCTCCTTCAAGGGCGATTTTCTGGTTGAGATCCGCTCGGTAAATCACCGCTACGGCGAGGTTTCGATCAAGATGCCGCGCAGTTTCATGGCGCTGGAGAATGAGGTCAAGCGGCTGGTGTTGTCAGTTATCAAGCGCGGCAAGATCGATGTGTTTGTGCAATGGACAGAAGCGGCAACCTCTGACACCATCCCGCGTATTGATCATGTTGCGGCGCGCAGTTATCGCGAGGCATTTTCCACCCTGGCTGATGAACTGCAACTGGCGCGTGAAATTCCGCTGACGCTGATAGTTTCCCAGAGGGGGGTCATGAAGGATGCCGCTCTTTCAGTTGATGAGACCGAGTATCAGCCGGTACTGCTTGCCGCAGTTCGCTCGGCTGTCGAGGCGATTGACGCCATGCGGGAACGTGAAGGGGATGCGCTGGTGGTCGATCTCATGGCGCGAAGGCGGCAGGTGGCCGAATGGGTCGGCGTGATCAGCGAGCGGGCGCCGGCTGTGGTGCTTGAATACCGCCAGAAGCTTACAGCCAGGCTGGATCTGCTGCTGGAAGGCAAGGAAATGGATGAGGCCCGCCTGGCCCAGGAGGTTGCCCTGATGGCTGACCGCTCGGATATTACCGAGGAACTGGTGCGGCTCGCCAGCCATTTCAGCCAGTTCGATGAAACACTGCTGATGCCTGAGCCGGTCGGACGCAAGCTTGATTTCCTGATGCAGGAGATGAATCGCGAGGTCAACACCATCGGCTCAAAATCAAATGATGTCGAGATCACGACGCTGGTGATCCGGATCAAGGCCGAAATGGAGAAGATGCGCGAGCAGGTGCAGAACGTGGAGTGATTTAGTGACAACCGGGAATGATGAGTTGACATATTGCTGATCAGGTAGCTACAATAGCCACATCTCTAAGAGGGAGGTTTACACCATGCAAACTGTTGGTGTTCGTGAACTGAAAAACCGGCTGACCCATTATTTGGGCGAGGTTAAAAACGGTGAAAATATAGTGGTAACAGATCGTGGCAATCCGGTGGCAATTATGCACAGGCTTGACAAAATCGAGAAGAATGCCGGGTTGGATGAGCGCCTGGCCGCTTTGGCAGCCCAGGGACATCTGCGATTGCCGACCTCCAAAGGAACGTGCTCTCCATTTACTCCGGTACATCTGGATGGCGAGTCTTTGTCTGAAACGGTGATACGGGAACGTCGATGATTTACTACTTTGACAGCAGTGCTCTTGTGAAGCGGTATGCGGCAGAATCCGGTTCGGACAAGGTTGTGTCGCTTATCGAAGGGGATAGTAATATTGCTGTTTCCTGGCTTGCCATACCTGAAACACTATCCGCTGTTGCCAGACGAGCAAAAGGTGGTTCGATATGCGCGGAGGATCTTGCTTCCATAAGGAGTCAACTGAGCCGGGATATACAACGTTTTATGATCGTGGATGTCTGCGGTGCTGCTGTTGATGGCATCGAAATGTTAATAGCCCGGCATGCCCTTCGAGGAGCTGACAGTATTCATCTGTCAACAGCGCTCTGGCTTAGGAAAGCAACAAAATTTCCGGTTGTATTTGTTGCTTCAGACAATGAGCTGCTTAATGCCGCTCGCGCCGAACGGCTTAAAATTCTGAATCCAGCTGAAGCGATAATAACGGGTTGAGATAAGGAACACCTATGAAACGAGAAGGCTTGACCATTATACTTTCCGCCCCCTCCGGCGCGGGTAAAACTTCGCTCTGCCGCGAGCTCTTCAAGGTTTTTCCAGATATCAGGGAGTCGGTCAGTTACACCACCCGCAAGCCGCGTGCCGGCGAAGTCGAGGGGGAGGCTTACCATTTTGTATCCGGCGAAGAGTTCAGGCGCATGGTTGATGAGGATGCTTTTGCGGAGTGGGCCGAAGTTCATGGCAACATGTACGGCACAGCCCTGAGCACTCTGGAAGAGGCCCGTAAAAAGGGTGTTGACCTGGTGCTGGATATTGACTGTCAGGGCGCTCTGAAACTGAAGGAGCTTTTTGAGGGGGGGATATATATTTTTATCCTGCCTCCCAGCATGGCTGAATTGCGGCGGCGGCTGGAAGAGCGTTCAACTGATGCCCAGGAGGTTATTGAACTACGTATAAGCAGAGCCGCGGACGAGATCAAGGAAGCGCGCTGGTATGACTACATTATCATCAATGATGATTTTGAAACCGCTTGCCGCGAGTTGTCCGCCATAGTGATCGCACACCGCCGCAAAACATTCAGGATGATGGAACAAGTCGGGAATTTGTTTGATATCTGAGTAAAAACAAGGTATAAGGACTGTCCATATTTATGCAGCAGGAAGGAGTTTGTTATGGCCCGTGTAACAGTAGAAGATTGTCTTGAAAAGGTGGAGAACAGATTCCAGCTGGTAATGCTGGCATCCAAAAGGGTCAAGCAGCTCTATAAAGGAGCTCAGCCTCTGATACCGCCCAGAAATAATCGTATGGTTGTTACCGCCCTGCGCGAAATTGCAGCCGGTAAAATCAATTTTGAAGTCGGCAAGAAGCATCGCGCCAACTAACCTGCCATTCATGGGTGGAGCCGGATCATATTCGACTTCACCCTTTTTTTATCCAGCCTCCGGATTCCCAAACATTCAATCTCATACAGGCGAAGAGTAGCACATGATCCGGCTTAATGACATCCTTGACAAGGTAACGGCTTATAACCCGTCGGCTGATTTGAATATCATCCGCAAGGCCTATGTCTATTGCGCCAAGGTTCATCAGGGGCAGACCAGGCTTTCGGGCGAGCCTTACATCATTCATCCGATGGAGGTGGCCGGACTGCTGGCCGATCTCAAGCTGGATGTGCCAAGCATTGTAACCGGCTTCCTGCACGACACCATAGAAGACACTCTGGCTACCTCCGAAGAGTTGTCGGTGATGTTCGGCAGCGAGATCGCCGCACTGGTCGATGGCGTCACCAAAATCAGCAAGATCGATTTCAAGACCAAGGAAGAGAGCCAGGCCGAGAATTTCCGCAAGATGCTGCTGGCCATGGCGGTTGATATCAGAGTTATTCTGGTCAAACTGGCCGACCGTCTGCACAACATGCGCACTCTGGAGTTCCAGCCCGAGCCCAAGCAGCGCCGGATTGCAAAAGAAACAATGGACATTTACGCTCCGATTGCCAATCGCCTCGGGATTTCCTGGGTCAAGGTGGAGCTTGAAGATCTCTCCTTCCGCTATCTTCATCCTGAAATCTATTTTGATCTGGTCAAGAAAATCTCGCTCAAGAAACAGGAACGTGAAGCATTTGTCGATGAAGCAAAGGCTATCATATTTGAAAAGCTCTCTTTTTACGGAATTCATTGCGAAATATCCGGACGCAGCAAACATCTTTATTCCATTTTCCGCAAGATGGAGAAGCGCAATGTTGAGTTTGAAGAGATCTACGATCTGATTGCACTGCGTATTCTGGTTGCCGATGTTCGTGAGTGTTATGAAGTACTGGGGGTCATACATTCGGCCTGGAAGCCGATTCCCGGACGCTTCAAGGATTACGTCGCCATGCCCAAGGGCAATATGTACCAATCCCTGCATACCACGGTCATCGGACCGCACGGCGACCGGATGGAGGTACAGATCCGCACCCACGAGATGCACAGCGTTGCCGACGCCGGTATTGCCGCGCATTGGAAGTACAAGGAGGGGAAGGGGTACGACGAGAAGGAGGTCAAGCGCTTCGCCTGGCTGCGGCAGCTGCTTGAGTGGCAAAACGAATTGCAGGATTCCAAGGAATTCATGGATTCCGTCAAGTTTGAGCTGTTTCCGGAGGAAGTGTACGTATTTACACCCAAAGGTGATGTAAAGGGTCATCCCAAGGGGTCAACCCCGATCGACTTCGCCTATGGTGTTCACACCGATATCGGTCACCGCTGCGTGGGGGCCAAGGTTAACGGCAAGCTGGTGCCGTTGAAGTACGAGCTGAAAAACGGGGATATCGTTGAAATAATAACCTCACCGCATCATACCCCCAGCAAGGACTGGCTCAAGATTGTAAAGAGTTCCAGAGCCCGCAACAGGATCAGAGCCTGGATCAAGACCGAAGAGCGCAAGCGCAGTATCGGCCTGGGACGGGAAATCTGCGAGAAAGATCTGCGCAAGTATTCGGTTAATCTACAGAAAATCCAGAAGTCGGGGGAATTCAAGAAGGTTGCCAATGAATTCGGGTTTGCTGCGGATGACGATCTGCTTGCGGCGGTTGGTTACGGCAAAATATCAAGCGGTCAGATTATTGGCAAACTGCTGCCGGCCGAAAAGCTGAAAGAGCGGGCCGAGCATAAGGAAACCAGGCTTGAGGCGGTCATCAACAGGCTTAAGGGCAAGTCCGGCAGCGCGGTTGAAATCAGCGGTATTGATGATGTGCTGGTGCGCTTCGGCAAATGCTGCAATCCGGTGCCGGGGGACGAAATAATCGGATTTATCACTCGCGGCAAAGGGGTGACGGTACATACTTCTGACTGCCAGTTTGCCCTTGAAAGCGACCCGGAACGCCGGATAGATGTGGCCTGGAACAGGCTGAAGACTGCTGTTCTGCCGGTCAAAATCCGTGTAATATGTCATGATGTGAAAGGGATTCTGGCTAATATCACCATGGCGATTACAAACAGCGAGGCTAATATTTCCAGCGCTCACATCCAGAGTACGGTGGATCAGCGCGGCGAAAATACTTTCGAGGTAAATGTAGTCGATCTGACGCATCTGCAGAAGGTTATGAACGCCTTGATGAAGGTAAAAGGCGTAATCAAGGTTGAAAGGATCAAGCAATGACTCTGGAGATAATCAGGAGTGAACAGGCTCCGGCGGCTATCGGCCCGTATTCGCAAGCGGTAAAATTCGGCGGCATGCTGTTTTGTTCCGGCCAGATACCGCTGGATCCCGTCACGGGGGAACTGGTTTCAGGAGACATAAAGGCTCAGGCCGAGCGAGTCATGAAAAATATTGCCGCTGTCCTCTCTGCTGCCGGAACCGGCTTCAACAATGTCATTAAAACCACCATTTACCTGGTTGATATTGCCGATTTTGCCGCAGTAAACGAGATTTATGGCCATTATTTCAACAGCCATAAACCCGCCAGGTCGACTGTGGCTGTAAAGGGTCTTCCCAGAGGCGCGCTGATAGAAATTGAAGTGATTGCCGGGCTCTGATTTCTGTTGCCATCAAAAAAAGCCGCACCCCTTTGGAGTGCGGCTGATAAGTGTTGTCAGGCAAAAATCAGATGTCTAGAGAGCTTTAGTTACGTGGCCCGAACGGATACAGCGGGTACAAACCTTGATAGTAGAAACGCTGCCGTTTCTGACAGCCTTGATTTTCTGGAGATTGGGATACCATACCGTACGCGTCTTGTTATTGGCATGGCTGACGTTGTTGCCGAAGCTGGGGCCTTTTCCGCAAATTTCACATTTTCTTGACATATTTCTGTCCTCCATTGATAACTGAAAAAAATCTTATAGCAGACTGCCACAGTGGTTGCAAGAAAAATATGGGTCAAGGTATGAATATCGTCAAGGCATTAATAACTTTGATTGTGATTGCACTGTTTGCAGTGACAGTCCTCTTTATTGATTTTACATACAAAACCTTTTCATATCGCCAGATTTCAGGGAAAGCCGACGCGATTGTCGTTCTGGCCGGCGGTAAGGGGAGGGTGGAGGAAGGGCTCAGGCTTTTCAGGGAGTCACGGGCCGAATACCTGTTTTTAATCGGTGTTGGTCCGTCGGTGCGCAAGAGCGATCTGTACCGCCCGCAGCCGGGCGATCCACCTGCTGACAAGGTGATACTGGAAAAGAGTTCCCGCAACACTCTTGAGAACGCCATATTCGGGCGCGATCTGATTGTGCAGCATGACATTCGATCGATCATTCTGATTACATCCCGCTATCACCTCAAAAGATCATCAATCCTGTTTCGCAACTCGCTTCCCAGGGATATCGCCATTTATCCATATCCGGTCGATTCAGCCAAGCTGAAGGAGTCCTGGTGGAGCCATGGCGGAAGTTTTCAGCTGCTGTTTCGTGAATTTTACAAATACTGCATGTTTCGGACATTTTTTATTCTGGCTCCCGGTGAGTTGAGGGAAGGGGGAATGTCTGTCTTTCCGGGAAGGTAATCTGTTAAAATCCGGCTGTTATAATCCGGCTTGACTATTTACAAGTTCCACCATACTATAGGTACATCAAGTTACACATATTCGAGGTGCCTTATGATCAGAACCAATGTCATGCTGACCCCCCATCAACACACAACCCTGAAACAGATGGCAACGTCCATGCACCGTACCTTGGGGGAACTTGTGCGTGATGCCATAGACAACACCATTACGGTAGACACTGTCGAGCGGCGCCACCAGATTGCACTTGCCGCCTACCAGGAAGGCTTTATCAGCCTGGGTAAGATGGCGCAATCTCTCGGGGTCGATCCACTTACTGCGCGGAGCTACCTGAAGGAAAAAAACATTCAGCAGATTGTTCAAGACAAGGATGAAATCAAAGCCGATGCCGCTAATGCCTGAAGTCATTTTTGACACCATGGTAATCAGCAATTTTGCGAAAGTCGGTCAACTGGAGTTGTTACGTAAAATGTATCCAGCCAACGCCTGTTGTTCAGGCTTTGTTGTTGCAGAGGTTCTTCGCGGCTTTCGGCAGGGGCATCATGGTCTTGAAGCGCTTATCCGGCTCTTGTCGAATGGTTGGCCACGCCAGGAAGATCTGTCAACGCCTGCCGAGCGTCAACTCTATGCGAGCATATCGGTTTCACTTGGCGATGGTGAATCGTCATGTCTGGCTCTGGCAGCCCGGCGCGGGTATGTGTTTGCATGTGATGACCGGCAGGCGAGAAGTGAAGCGGTGCGGCTTGGTGTGCCGCTGACCGGAACGGTTGGTATTCTAATCAAGTCTGTTCGTATCGGCGCTATTGATCTGAAAAATGCCAATACAGTTTTGAAACGGATGATTGCAGCCGGGTTTTATGCGCCGGTTGTGCGGATCACTCAGGAAATGGTGGCAGCATGAGTTCCCTGAACAGGTCTGTTATTATGCATAACTCAGGACACATTCCAAACATACTCATATAAACGAAAGGTTTCTTATGAATTACATCAGCACTCGCGGCGGCATCCAGCCGATACCATTCAAGGATGCCGTCATGATGGGCCTGGCCTCAGACGGTGGCCTGCTCTTGCCGCAATCCTACCCCGCAATTTCCGCAGAGCAGCTTGAGGCATGGCGCTCGCTCAGCTACCCGGAACTGGCGTTCGAGGTCATATCACGTTTTGTCGATGACATTCCTGCCGGAGATCTCAAGAGCATCATCGACCGCTCTTACGCTACCTTTACACACCCTGAGATTACGCCGGTAATCAAACAGGACGGTGTCTATATTCTGGAACTGTTTCACGGGGTTACACTGGCATTCAAAGACGTTGCCCTTCAGTTTCTGGGTAATCTTTTCGAGTATATCCTGGCCGAACGCGGCGAGAAGCTGAATATCATCGGCGCCACATCGGGCGACACCGGCAGCGCTGCCATTCATGGTGTGCGCGGTAAAAACGGGATCACTATCTTCATCCTGCATCCGCACGGCAAGACCTCGGCAGTTCAGGCCCTGCAGATGACATCCGTCACCGATGCCAATGTCCACAATATTGCAATCCACGGCACCTTCGATGATTGTCAGGATATGGTCAAGGCGCTCTTTGGTGATCTGGAGTTCAAGGAAAATTATTCACTTGGCGCGGTTAATTCGATCAACTGGGCCCGCGTTCTGGCGCAGGTCGTCTACTACTTATACGCCTGGCTGCGGGTCGGCAGAGAGAGTGACAGGCCGGTCCACTTCTCGGTGCCGACCGGAAATTTCGGTGATATTTTTGCCGGATATGTCGCCAAGAGGATGGGGCTGCCGATCGGCAAACTGCTGCTTGCTACCAACGAAAACAACATTCTGACCCGCTTCATAAACGATGGCGACTATTCGCTGGGCGAAGTTGTGGCAACGGTTTCCCCTTCCATGGATATCCAGATCGCCTCCAACTTTGAGCGCTACCTGTTCCATCTTTTCGTTGACAACCCGGATCGTGTCAAGGCTGCTTTTGTGGAATTAAAAGAGAATGGGCGCATTTCTTTCACTGCGGCCGAGATGCTGAGCGTCAGGGACGATTTCTGCTCTGCTTCGGTTAATCAGGCAGCTACGCTCGAAACCATACGTAATTTTCACGCAGAAAACGGTTATCTGCTCGACCCGCATACGGCTGTGGGTGTCAAGGCCGCTCTCGATCTGCTTCCGGCTGACTCGGCCAGAATATGCCTCGCCACGGCTCATCCGGCCAAATTCAGTGAAACGGTCGAAAAAGCGCTCGGGAAAGCGGCTCCCGTGCCTGCATCTGTCAGGGAACTGGAAGGCAAACCGACCCGTTGCGAAATTATGGATGCCGACATTGAAAAGGTGCGTGCTTTCCTTGTTGCGCATATCGGGTAAGATTCGGGACAAATGTCTGAAAAAGGCAATATAGCCCGCGCGGCCGGGATACTTGGTAGTGCCACGATGCTTTCACGCGTCATGGGCATGGTCCGGGATATGGTCGTGTCACGTCTGTTTGGAGCGGGGCTTGCTACCGATGCATTCATTGCCGCCTTTCAGATTCCGAACATGCTGCGCCGTTTTTTTGCCGAAGGCGCTCTCACCGCTGCATTTGTTCCAACCTTTTCTTCCGTTCTCAAACAGCATGGTGAGCAAAAAGCGAAAGAGCTTGCCAATATCTGCTTTACAGTATTGACCATCGTGATGGCCGGCATAACCCTGGCCGGCATCATTTTCTCGCCCTACATCGTTGGCCTGATGTTTCCCGGATTCAGGGCTGAGCCGGGTAAATTCGAGCTGACGGTTCTCTTGAACCGCCTGATGTTCCCCTATATCTTCTTCATCAGCCTGGTCGCGCTTTGTATGGGCATTCTCAACACGGTGCGCCACTTCTTTACGCCAGCGATCTCCACTGTATTTCTGAATATCTCGATGATTCTGGCGGCACTCTGTTTAAGAAGCTATTTTGAGGTTCCGATCACCGCTCTGGCTGTGGGCGTCTTATTGGGAGGGTTACTGCAACTGGTTATTCAATTGCCGGTGCTGTGGGATAAAGGCTTTCCGGTCCGTCCGAATTTTGATTTCACGAATCCCGAGGTTCACCGAATAGCGTTGCTGATGCTGCCGTCACTGTTCGGCGTCGGTGTCTATTATCTTAACATCACAGTCAGCGCCATTCTGGCCTCGCTGCTTCCCCAGGGCAGCGTTTCCTACCTGTATTATGCCCAGCGCCTGTTCGAGTTCCCGCAGGGTATTGTGATTGTTTCAGTGGCACAGGCCGTGTTGCCCTCCATGAGCAAGCAGGCAGCGGAAGGCGACATGACGGGCATGAAGGATTCTCTCTCCTTTGCCGTGCGTCTGACCCTTTTCATTACCGTTCCGGCCATGGCCGGACTTATGGTTTGTTCAACTCCTGTTATCAGTCTGCTTTTCATGGGGGGCGCCTTCGATTATTCCAAAGTAGTCAACTCAGCCGAGGCGCTGCTGTTTTATTCACTGGGGCTCTCGTTTGTGGCTTTGACCAGAGTGCTGGCTCCTGCTTTTTATTCTTTGAAAGATACAAAAACACCAGTCATTACAGCGTTTGTAGCATTTTTGTTAAACTTGTGCTTGAGCCTGGCCCTGATGGGGCCGCTCAAGCATGGCGGCCTTGCGCTGGCGACCACGCTTTCAGCACTTGGCAACATGCTGATGCTGGTGTGGTTTTTACGGCGCAAGATAGGTCCTTTTGACGGAAAGCGCATCTTGACAACCGGCTTGAAATCCGTAGCGGCATCTATTCCGATGACAGCTGCGGTAATGTATATCTGCACTTTTGCCGATTGGTCGCTGGCCGGACAAAATATATTGAAATTCGTTGTTTTGGGGGGTGCTGTTACGGCCGGCGTCTGCATCTATCTGATTTCAACTCGTTTGCTCCGTTCAGAAGAAGCGCTTACGGCTGTTTCCATGCTGCGCAAGAAGCTGGGGAAGGAGTAGTGCCGTGACAATGAAATTCAGCTCGATATTTTCAACACCCTTCGGTTGTGGAGTGGTGCAAGCCTCGGAGCGAGGGATTATCAGTGTTGAACTTCCGGACATGACCAAAAAAACAGCATCTACTGGCCTGGATACCGGCCATAAGTCATCCCTGTTGACAGAAAATGCCTCGTCACTGCTGAACAGGTACTTCAACGGGGAAGTTGTCGAGTTCAATGATATCGAGGTCGATCTCTCCGGGAGCCCTCCATTCAGAGATAAGGCCCTGCGAGCCATCCGCGCGATTCCATATGGAGAAGTCCGCAGTTACGGGCAGATTGCAGCCGAGTGCGGCTCGCCACGGGCTGCCAGGGCAGTAGGCGGCGCAATGGCTTCAAACCCTGTGCCGGTTATCATTCCCTGTCACCGGATAGTCGGCAGCAATGGCTGTCTGACCGGTTTTTCGGCGCCGGGCGGTGAAGAGGTGAAAATGTTGCTGTTGAAGATGGAAGGTGTTGAATTTAAAGGGTTGCTGGTGTGCCGGAATCAGTGAGTTATAAACAGCTTTTCTTATCATGAATAACAATTTATGAAGACGAAAATCAACTTATCACCGTAACCACATATATTTACTGACTAAGACCGTATGTACATGTTTTTGCGTTGATAAAATGCTGTATAAAAAAACGGCAATTCAGTGAAATCTCTTGCAAAAATATCACTTTTGATACTCATCAACATCGTTGTCCACAGGTTTTCCACATTTTTTGTGGATAAAAAAACAACCCTGTAAAATCAGTTACATCACTAAATCGCCCCCTCCTTTTTACTCTCCTTCTCTTCGGTTTTTACCTGTTCCCAGAGGGCATCCATCTCTTCCGGGGTAGCGTCGCACATCTGGCGACCCTGCCTGTGCAACGCATCTTCAACATAAGAAAATCGCTTCTGAAAGCGGCCTATGGTCTTGCGCAGCGCCTCTTCGGGATTAATCGACAGAAACC
>JACRCG010000074.1 GCA_016219145.1 Deltaproteobacteria bacterium
AGGAACGCTGAGTAAAATCAAGAAGTTAACTTCTTAAAGCGTTTCACCATTTTGGAGACTTCAGAATTTTCAATAACTATCTGTTTTCTCAGTGAAACTCTGCGCCCTCTGCGGTGAAACTGCCGTTTATAGGATAATTCGGCTGTTATCACACAAAGCCCACCAAGAAAATCAGGAGATTATGGAAGAGAACAATCGAACCCTGCTGGCGAGTCTTCAGTTCCCCATAAGCCTCCGGCTTATCAATGTTCTTTGTGCCTTTGTGAGAGCCGATTGCTTTTTCAGGATTATTCACCGGCTACACCGGACGCCCATTCATAATTTACCCGCGCCACCCGGTAGTTCCGCTGCGCCTGAGCCAGGCTGCTTCTGGCTTTCAGCAGGTTTAACTGGGCATCGTCAACTTCCAGCCTTATCTTTACACCATATTCATATCCCTTTTCTGCCATCTGTACAAGCCTTTCTGCCTGTCTGACCGTACCGGAAACGGCTTCAAAAATCTCGGCGGCTTCCCTGAGTGCATAACCGGCCTCACGCACCTCCAGCGAGATCGCATCCAGCAGCCTGGACTCTTCAATCCGTTTAGCACGCGAATCACTTCTGGCCTGGGTCACCTTACCGCTGCTCTTCAATCCGTCGAAAAACGGGAAAGTCAGATAGATACCCACATTCCAGGCGGCGCCATCGGAGGAAAGCCTGGGGCCGGGATCGTCCAGTGCGGCCCAGCGCCATCCTGCACCACCTTTCAGATCCAGACGGGGCTTATCATCGGCGTTTGCAATTTTTATCAGCTCGTCATAGATACCGATCCGAAGACGTAGATCGGCCAGTTCCGGGCGACGTTTACGGGCCGACTGCAGCGCCTCCTCATAGCTGACCGGTACCGGCTTGTCTGCCGTCGGACGCTCCAGGGAGCCGGATGCATCGACCTCCGCCTCTCCCAGCGCCAGAAGGAAGCGCAGGCGTTCACGAGTAACACGAATGCTGTTTTCGGCCCGGATAGCCTCCGGACGTGCGTTATCGGCCGCCACTTCAGCCGAAAGTACGTCGTAATCTGTCGCAATACCGGCGTCGAACCTCCGTCTGGCTTCATCGAGAAGCCGCTTTTTCTGGGCCTGATCCTCAATCGCAAGCCGATGCAGCTCTTTGGCCAGCAGAATATCGTAATAGGCGGCCGACACATCACGAAAGGCGGCTTGACGATAAATCCGCAGCTGCTCATCAGCTGTTTTGAGACCCAGTTCGGCCGCGCGGATGGCGGCATTAACCTTGCCCCAGGTGTAGAGCGGCTGTGAAACGGTCAGATCGACTGATCGGCCGGACTGCATGCGAGCCGGGATTCCGGAGATTTTCTGGCTCTCGTCTTTTGAAATTGCCGCAGAGGCGTTCAGGGAGAATTGAGGAAGAGCCGCCGCACGCTCCTCGACATATTTACCTTGCACATACTTGGCATATTCGCGCGCTTTTTCGATGTCGCGATTTTTTTCCATTGCGATTGAAAGCGCCTGCTCTAGCGTCAGTGTGCGGGTTTCAGCGGCGTATGCTGCGTTGAACGATATTGTAATAACTGAGAGCAACAGAGCAATAGAGGAGAAACAAGCTTTTCTGATTCGGTTTGTTTTTTCGAGTTCACTTGAACAACTACTTGTAGATGCTTTCATTGTTTCGCTTTGCCTCCGTTGCTCCGTTGCTCAGTGTTATCAAGGTTTAATTGCACTACACAGACCTCCAGCGGGTGGCTTTTCCCTTTGGCTGTTATCTCTCTTGATTCAAGAAGGTTGAAAAGTCCGGCAGTTTTCAGATACAGATCTTTTGAAACCAGCAATTCACCGCTTTCCGCAGCTGAGCAGATCCGCTTTGCCGTGTTGACAGTATCTCCGATGATCTCGTATCGCTTCAGTTCGCTGCTCCCCAAAAGCCCCTCTACAACCAGTCCGCTATGGAGGCCGGTGCCGACCGTAAGACAGAATTCCTCCAGCTCCTTTGCACAGGCGTTGTGGAGCCTGCTGGCGGCAACGGTGGCCTCCCCTGCATCAGCAAAAAAAGCCATGACCTCATCGGCAGTATACTTGAGCATGATTACGTTCGACGAGGCAAGTGTCGTTTCGGCCATCGCGTAGTAACGATTCAGCATGTTCACAACAACCTCGGGATCCTGCTGCTCGCTCCAGGCAGTAAACCCTCTGATATCCATGAACAGCACCGTTCTCTCGCGCCGCAGCAAAGAGAGTGATGCGGGATCGGTCAGGGCCATGGAGAGCATGTTGCGCCCAAAAAGCCAATTGGAAAAAATTTGCAGCTGTTCTGTCGTTTCGCGAAGAATATTAAGAAAGCGCTGCGACCTGGCATCGTCCACTCCTACAATAATGCTGATAAACAGGATGGCGGACAGCATGAAGATGTGACTCTTGTTGGAAAAGAACAGGTAGGGATCGGCATACTTGGGTTCAGTCAGCATCTCTATAAACCAGTACATTACGGCCAGAATACCGGAACGCAGCACGTTTTCCAGCAGGATCAGCAGGTCCTGTCGTCCCTCTCCGGAAATCAGGCGGAGTTTTTGAATGATGCCGATGCCCAGAGCAAATCCCCAGTAGGCGTAATGAAACGGCATTGAGAAAAACTCATCGGGAGCACTAAGCAATTCAACAACGGTATAAACCAGAGGGCCGATCAAATTCCCAAGTATCGGCCGTGGCTTCCCCTTATACGTCCAACTGCCAAGAAAATAGGCCTGAATAGCGGCCGCGCTGACGGATGCGTAAAAGTCCAGCGACTGAACGTAGTGAATCGGTCCTTCCAGCACAAACTCGATCAGGATGTTTGCCAGCGGAAAATGAAAGGAGTTTTTTAGAAACTCCAGGATAATAGCGCCGCGCAAGGTCCCGCGAATTCTCTCTTCAATCAGTTTTGACATGATCTATCCCTATTGGTAACCATCACGCAGCGCCGCCAGCCACGCACCGAATTGATCAGCCACAGCTCATCGGCCAGTATCAGATCTGTCGGCAGCAGAACACGCTCCGAAATTTCACCCCGCAGCAGGAGTTCCTCCCGAAGCACCCCCGGCAGCAGACCGCTGCCAAGTGGAGGTGTCAACATCCGCCCATCCAGCTTGACGACCAGGTTATGGTAGCTCCCCTCGGTCAGTTCCCCGCGCTCATTCAGAAACAGCAGTTCGTCGCATTCGGGTCTTTCAGCTCGGGCCTTGTCGAACAAGTCGCGACGGGTGGTCTTGTGGTAACGCAAAACATCAGAAGAATCTACAGCAACATCACTGACAGCAATTCGCAGCACGGCGCTGTTCTCCGAAAGAGTTTCAGCAGAAATGTCAAGGCGGCCGTCCGCCGACAGCAAGAGCTTTATTTTAATAATATCATATATTTGTTGCTTGTATTGTGACATTTTATGTCGTATATTATCAAGATCACAGACAAACCCGAAATATTCGGCAGACAGGCGCAATCTGGTCAGATGCCTATCCAGCAAAACATAAGCGCCATTCTCCAGACGCAGAGACTATATCAAGCTGAAATCATGGTGCTGTGCCTTGACAAACTCCCCCTTACTGAGGCATTCGGCATACTCCGACGCCGCTGCCGAATCCCAGGTGACTGCGCTACCAATCCCCATGGTCATCCTGCAGGTCTCTTTATCATGGAGCAAAGTCCGGATCGCCACCGAAAAAAGCGCCTCACCCCCGGGAGCAACATATCCGACCGCTCCGCAGTAGATCCCGCGCGGCTCTTTTTCAAGTTCTCTGATGATTTCCATACTCCGTCTCTTGGGCGCCCCTGTTACCGACCCGCACGGAAACAGCGCCCGGAAAATATCCGTCAAAGCGGTGCCGTTGCGCAGTTTTGCAGAAACAGTGGAGGTCATCTGATGTACGGTCGGGTATGTTTCAACCTCAAACATTTTGTCCACAGAAACCGAACCCGTTTCGGCCACGATACCCAGATCGTTGCGCAACAAATCGACAATCATCAGGTTCTCGGCCTGTTCCTTGCTGCTGCTCCGTAACTGTTCAACAGCCGAAACATCCTCTTCCGACCAGCGTCCGCGCCTGGCGGTTCCCTTCATCGGGCGGGTTGTGATAACCCCGCCCTTCAATGAGAAAAACAACTCCGGAGAGGCAGAGAGGATAGTGAAACGGCCGCTGTCCAGATATGAGCAGAACGGCGCCTGCTGCCCACGTCCGATTTGATGGTAAAGCGCGGGCAGATCACCTTTGAAATGCCCCGTGAGCTGAAAGGTATGGTTAACCTGATAGCAGTCACCGGCAGCGATGTACCGGCGAATTTGCTCAATATCTTCCGTATACTGTTCAATGTGCTTCAGGGGTTCCAGTGCAACATCGTCGGAAGAATCAGGAAGCCCTGTTCCGGCTTCAACTGCATGACGTTCGC
>JACRCG010000005.1 GCA_016219145.1 Deltaproteobacteria bacterium
ACCTCCGGAACTGCCGTTCTCAAAAAGAAGGAATTCACCGTTACCCTGGATCTTGGGCTTGGCAGCGGTTCAGCCACGGTCTACACCTCGGACCTGTCGCACGAGTACGTCAGCATCAATGCCGATTACCGGACCTGAGACAAGTATAGCTGCTTGAACATGTACAAGGACATTCCAGTGCGCCTTTTTCGCGCTTTTATTATCTTCTCGCTTC
Organism: Deltaproteobacteria bacterium; assembly: GCA_016219145.1. GTDB lineage: Bacteria > Desulfobacterota > Desulfuromonadia > Geobacterales > Pseudopelobacteraceae > JACRCG01. The sequence continues at coordinate 215 of JACRCG010000005.1, forward strand.
TGTTCCATGCCGCCCCATCGCTCGCCTCTGATGATCTGATGGACGCAGGTAGTGCAGCTACAATTGACGTAATACTTGACAATGCCATCAGGCGCGGTCTGATTTCGGGAGGAGTTGTTGCGGTAGGCAACCACGAAGGGTTACTCTACAGCTCCGCCATTGGCCAGATATCTCCGATCGGGGCGACAGTTCCAATCACCGAACAGACAGTCTTTGATCTGGCGTCACTGACAAAAGTGATTGCCACAACTCCGGCCATTATGAAACTTCTCGAAAATGGCCGTATCACGCTGATGGATCCGCTCAGCCGCTGGTTTCCCGAGTTTGAAGGAACCGGGCGGGAAGAGATCACCATCCTCGACCTGCTGACTCACACCTCCGGACTGGACGACGCAACCCTTTCATACGTAACTCCTCTTAAATCGGTTATCCAGCATGCTGCTTCCCAGAAAAACTGGAAACCTTTCAGAAGCCGCTTTCGTTACGCCGATATCAATTTTATTTTGCTGGGTGAACTGATTCAAAGGGCTTCCGGCCAGTCGCTTGACAGGTTTGCACAGGAGCAGCTTTTCGCGCCGCTAGGCATGTCTGACACCACATTCAGCCCCAAGACGAATATTTTCCGCAGCATAGCCCCTACCCTGGGCGCAGACAAACTGCTGCAGTCAGGCCTGGTGCAGGATGAAAACGCACGTCTTCTGGCGGGTGTCGCAGGACATGCCGGACTTTTCAGTACTGCCTCGGATCTCTCCCGCTTTGCCGTCATGCTGCTTGAAAAAGGTGAGCTGAACAAACGGCGTCTTTTCAGCCAACGTGTCGTTACCCAGATGATTGCACCATATTTTTACAGCGGCGGCCGAGTGGTGCGCGGACTCGGCTGGGATATTTACTCTCCATTTTCCTCACCACGCGGCAGGCACTTTTCAGACATGTCTTTTGGTCACACAGGCTACAGCGGTTCGTCAATCTGGATCGACCCGGAACGGGATCTCTTTGTAATTCTTCTGACTATTCGTTTAAACTACAGCGAGTTACAGCATTTCAGCAAGTTGCGAAGTGACATTTCCACTCTGGCCGCCTCAATTTTTTCTCATCCCAGAATCGCCGATGATTTTTTTAATGACGTGCAACTACCTTGAAACTCTAATAACTTGACACCCCTTGGCGCCTGTGCTAGTTTTCCGCGGACAAATCAACTTCCGTACCCACTTACCAGGGAGGAATCGATGAGCATAAAACTGCTACTTGCTGACGACAGCATCACTATCCAGAAGGTTATCGGCATCATTTTCGGGGGAGACGACTACTCCCTCACTGTTGTTGATAATGGCAAGTCGGCTATTGACAAGGCTCTGGAACTCGATCCGGACGTGCTGGTCATTGATGCTCTCATGCCCGGAATGTCTGGTTATGAGGTCTGTGAAACGGTACGTGCGACTCCGGCGCTTGCTTCAAAGCCCATTCTTATCCTCACCGGTTCATTTGAGCCTTTTGACGAAGACAAAGCCAGAAAATGCGGCGCAGATGATTTTCTGGCCAAACCTTTTGAGTCACAGCAAATTGTCAACAAGGTCAGAGAGCTGGCCGAACTTGGTTCTTCTCGTCTTTCCAGCCTGCTCTCAACAGAGACTGCCGCCTCTTCAGCAACCACGGAATCTGCTGCTCCGCCAGAGTCGATAGCGGCATCGGTTCCAGCGGCTGAAGAGCTGCAAGAGTCCGCGCCTTCCGATATCTGGGGAGCTTTTACTCCTGATACCGAAATGTCTCCCTCCGCAGATTTGACGCCGGAATCCTCCTCTTCTACACTTTCAGACACTTTTGAGACTGATGTTGATGTCTTTGCCATGATTAACGAAGATTCGGACTCGCAACTGGTTCAGTCCGAAGCCGCGCCATCCACATCATCTCATCAGCACACCGGCACACAATGGATTCCGGTTGAAGAACACACTTTTGAGTTTGAAGAAGAGAAGATCGCTGAAATACCCCAGCCGGATTTCACCGTACCGCCTGATTCTGACAGCGATTCCGGTTTTGGGGAGATTGTATTTGAGGAAGAGGCGCCGGTTCAAACGCCAACGGAGCCAGTTGAAGCTGTAGAGCCGGCAGAAGCTGTGTACCAGGCTCCGGAGCCTGAAGCAGCTCCGGTTTTCGAGCCATTTGCCGCCTTTGATGCCCCAGTTGCCGAAATTGAGACCGTCGCTCCTGTCATCGCAGCACCGGCAGCCGCCTCTGTCGAACCGGCAGCTGTTCCAGTTGCCGAGTCCGTACCGGCTGCTGGAGCCGCCGGCGTGTTGAGTGAGGAGCAGCTCAAGGCTGCCATTATGGCGGCATCCAAAGAAGTCATTGAGCGTATCGTATGGGAAGTCGTGCCTGATCTGGCGGAAGCCCTGATTCGGGATGCCATCCGCAAAATAAAAGAAGGGGTCTAGTCCCCCCGTTCACATAACAACTGTCAGGGGATGGAAACATCCCCTTTTTTCGTATGGAGGCCCGTAGATGATAAGAAAAGCGATAGCAAAAGTAGTTGAACGCGAGGATCTGACAGAAGGCGAGATGATTGAGGTCATGAATCAGATCATGTCCGGTGAGTGTACGCCGGCGCAGATCGGCGCATTTATTACCGCTCTGCGCATGAAAGGGGAAACAATCGAGGAGATCACCGGCGCCGCCCGCGTCATGCGTGAGCGGGCCACTCCGATCCGGGTCGGCAAAGGGGTTCTTGATATTGACCGAGAAGATATCAACATCGATCTCGAAACTATTCTGGATGTGGTCGGCACCGGCGGTGACGGCACCAATACCTTTAACGTCTCCACCACTGTGTCATTCGTGGTTTCGGCCTGCGGTGTCAAAGTGGCCAAACATGGCAACCGTTCGGTATCTTCTGCCTGCGGCAGCGCCGACGTGCTTGAAAAACTGGGCATCAATCTGGAGGTAGTGCCTGAAACTGTGGAGCGCTGTATTGACCGGATCGGCATAGGCTTCCTCTTCGCCCCTGCCCTGCACAGCGCCATGAAGTACGCCATAGGGCCACGCCGTGAAATCGGCATACGCACCATTTTCAACATCCTGGGTCCACTGACCAATCCCGCCGGCGCCGACTGCCAGGTGATGGGAGTCTATCATCCCGACCTGGTGGAGAAGCTGGCCGGTGTACTGCACAGACTTGGCTGCAAGCACGGTTTTGTTGTACACGGCCTGGACGGCATGGACGAAATCACCATGACCGGCCCGACGCTGATTGCCGAAGTGACTTCAACAGGTGTCAAACTGAGCCGCATTTCGCCCGAACAGTTTGGCCTGCTCAGCTGCGACATGGCTGATTTAAAGGGTGGTGATGCCATCGCCAACGCCAAGATCGTAAAAGCCGTTCTGGCCGGAGAAATCGGTCCAAGGAGAGATATTGTCCTGCTGAATTCCGCCTATGCCCTGATGGCCGCCGGCAAGGCAGACACCACCCTGGCCGGGCTTGCGATGGCCGCCGAAGCCATTGACTCCGGCCGGGCACTGCAACAGGTTGAGAAGCTGGCAGCCATGACAAATGAGCGCTAAAAGGAAAGATCATTGATATGACTGTCGACACACCCGATATTCTTAAAAAAATCGTTGCTCATAAACTGACTGAGGTCGCTGCCGCCAAGGCGTCAATGCCGGCCACTGAACTGATATCTCGCATCGCTGATCTGGAAGATTTGCCGCGCGGTTTTGAGCGGCATCTGCGCGAGGCAACGGCTTCCGACTGGACCGCCGTTATTGCCGAAGTAAAGAAGGGTTCGCCCAGTAAAGGGATCATCCGCGCCGACTTCGATCCGCTTGAGATTGCCGAAATATACCAGAATAACGGTGCTACCTGCCTGTCGGTGCTTACCGACGAGAAATATTTTCTGGGCCACCTGCGCTATCTCGCAGTAATTCGCGAGACGGTTTCCCTGCC
>JACRCG010000075.1 GCA_016219145.1 Deltaproteobacteria bacterium
CGGTATCAGGATCCTCGACCACCACCGCATCCGGGAGGCGATTGAACGACTTGTGCCACTTCTTTGCAATCAGCTGGGCCGCGCGTAACGAAGACACAATCGGTACTATCGCCACATCCGGAGCATGCGCGGTCAACTCCGGCAGGCTCAGCGGCAGGCCGGCGCCACAGACGATCACCTTGGCGCCCCCCTCGATGGCAGCCTTTACCAGCTGCTCGTAATCGGACAGAGCCACCATCACGTTGACGCCAATGATACCGTCCGGAGCGATTTCATAGGCCTTGCGCAGTTCATCCTTGAGAGCCTCGGCGTCGGCCTGGAAATAGTTTTTACCGTTGTAGAACGGGCTGTTAAGACAGATACCGGGTGCGGCCACCAACCCGATGCCTCCGCACTTGGCAACATGCCCGGCGAGGCGACCGGCGGAAACCCGCACTCCCATGCCACCCTGGATAACAGGATAGCGGGCAGTGTATTTACCGATCTTCAGCTTCTGTGTCATCATCAACCCCCGGATTCAAGTATTAACTTCAACATAATAACAAGCCAGCCTCGTTGGTGTGTGTAATACTTTTGTAAAAAGAGTTGGATCGCCCGAAAGCAGCCAATGTGTTTTTTTCTGGACATGTTTAAACATTCTCACTAGAATTGGGAGCTAATTAAATTCAGGAGTTCACTATGGAACCGGAAAGACGGGAATACTTTAAAAGCATATTGAATGACGAGTTGAAGGCACTTTTGGGAGAAGCCGGCAAAACGGTTACCGAAATGACCTCCGACGCCTCTAATTTCCCTGATCCGACCGATCGTGCCACACAGGAATCAGATCGCAACTTCGAACTGCGTATTCGCGATCGGGAACGGAAGCTCATCAACAAGATCAAGGATGCACTTGACCGGATCGAGGCAGATGAATACGGAATATGCGAAGATTGCGGCGAGGAGATCGGCGACGCGCGACTGAGAGTCCGGCCGGTTACGACCCAGTGCATCAATTGCAAGATGGATGCGGAGAAAAAAGAACGCCACTAAATCATCCTACAGCCAGAACTATGTGTTCAGGTACAAACCATGACAGCCAGTCCAACCCCACATCAACCTGCCATTGACAACCGGCTATCCGGACTGACGCTCCTGTATCAGTTCAGCAACACCATGCTTTCCACCATTCGCCTGAACAAGCTGACGCATCTGATTCTTACTGCTCTGACCGCCCCCTCCTCCGGATTATTCGAAAGATCGATACTGTTCCTGCGCAACGAGAAATCCGAAGTTCTCCAGGGCATGCTCGGCATCACGCGCCAAACCGCCACTGACCTGCAGGCCATCGGTGAACATGATTCCCTGGGGAGCCGCTGGGATATCAGCGAAGAAGTCGTTGCCCAGCAGCGCTCCGATCAGTTTTCCATGCTGATCCGCATGACACGGATTGAAATCGACGGAAAGTGCCCATTGATAAGACAGGTCGTCGTCGACCGCAGTCTGAGCCATATTGATGATTCGATCTGCCATGTATGCGCGGCCTGCAGTTTTATCCGGCAGATATGCAGCGGCAGTTTTGCGGCGGCTCCGTTGATTGCGAGAAACAAGACCATCGGCATCATTGTGGTTGACAACCCCGAATCCGGTCGCGTCATCACCCAGGACGAGCTGCACTTCCTGCAGCTGCTTTCAAACCAGGCCGGAATGGCGATAGAAAACTCGATGCTTTACAACCGGATCGAAGACGCCAATGCCAACCTGCGGGATGCTCGGGAGCGCCTATTGCACGGAGAGAGACTGGCCGCAATCGGCGAAATGGCCGCCAACCTGGCGCACGAGCTGAAAAACCCGCTCATTACCATTGGAGGCTTTGCCGGGCGGCTGCTCAAGTCGCTGCCGAACGCAACCAAGGAACACAAGTACGCCGACACGATTGCAGGGGAAGTCAGCCGGCTTGAAAAAATGCTGGCAGACATCCTCTCCTTCTCGCGCAAACCGACCATCTGCTTCAGCGAATGCAACCTGGAGGAGATACTGAAGGAGTGCATCGCCAGCTGCACCACAGCCCTCGAAGACAGGGGACTGACCCTGACAACATCCATTTCGGACGGAATCTGGCTGATGCATGGAGACGCGCACCAGTTGAAACAGGTGTTTCTCAATCTGATCTTGAACGCCTGTGACGCCAAGCCCGAGGGGGGACACCTGTCGATCGCGATCAGCAGGTCACCTACGTCTGAAAACGCAGCGGTGGTGAGCATCAAGGACTCCGGCAAGGGCATACCTAAAGAGATCCTCCCAAGGATTTTCAGCCCGTTCTTTACAACCAAGCAACACGGCACCGGACTCGGCCTGGCAATTGCCAACCGCATCGCCATCAATCATTTCGGCTCAATCGAAGCGGAAAACAGCGAAAGCGGCGCTATATTCAAGGTAAAACTGCCGCTGGCTGCACATGGAAACGATCACAACAAGGGGATGTAGCTCAGCTGGGAGAGCGATGCGTTCGCAACGCATAGGTCGACGGTTCGATCCCGTTCATCTCCACCAATTAACAAGGGCCATGTATTTTGCATGGCCATTGTGCATATCATCAGATCTTTATTTAGGCACCAGATCAATCCACTAATACATC